>PMIG01000391.1 GCA_003157055.1 Bacteroidales bacterium
CAGTGGTGTTTCATCAAACTCCGGATGTACCCTGAGCAGTGAACCCAAAGTTCCGGCCCACGACTGGTGACCGAGAAGATCGATCGAGGGTATAAGGTCGATATTGTACTTTCTGCAGGTTCTGGCCAGCCTTTTTGCATCTTTTGCCGAGATTGCCGAATCATTCCGCAGCTCAGGATGGCTCTTGAATCTGAAATTATAATTGACCATAAGAATAAGAGTGTTCACATGCCGTGGTGCAAGCTCTTTTTCAATGAACCCTATAAATTCATTCATTCCTGCGGGACTTGGAGCATCTATACACAAACCTCGGATCGGCACGGATTTATCATTTTTCACACGAACATCTGCTCCTCTCTGGGAATTAAGTGTAAAACATACACTTATTAACAAAACTGAAATCAGATATCTTTTTGCCATTTCATTTTTATTAATATCCAATTTAAAGAATAAAGATATCCAATTTCATTGGTTCAGGCTATTACCCTGAACAGAATTAATAGCTACCTTAGCGCGGATTTATAGAGAGTAGTTATTATTTCTTCCCGGGGCAAAATGAGAATCAAAAATAAAATCCATCTTATTTTTCTGGCTTTCGTGCTTTATTCACTTCCAGTTATATCGCAGGCACCCTTCAGCCGGGGGGTTAACCTCACAAACTGGTTCCAGTCATCTGGTCCAAGAGCGATACAATTCACAAAATTCACAAAAAAAGACATAGCCAACATTAAAAGTCTCGGCTGCGACGTCATCAGGCTGCCTATCAACATGCATGCGATGACTTCAGGTAGCCCATCATATACTTTTGACCCGATTTATTTTGCTTTCCTTGATTCGGCTGTCACATGGTGCGAACAGCTTAAAATATATGTCATTCTCGATAATCACAGCTCTGATCCTTCGGGAAGCACAACAGCAGGAATTGAAGATATACTTCTAAAGATATGGTCGCAGATGGCAGCGCACTACAAAAACCGCTCAGATTATATGCTGTATGAAGTGCTTAATGAGCCAAACGGCATGTTGACTTCAACCTGGGGAACGATCCAGTCACATGTAATTAGCGCAATCAGGGTTCAGGATACAAAGCATACTATTGTCGTGGGAGGATCGGGTTACAACACCTATACTGAACTTGCAAACCTGCCACATTATTCCGATAACAACCTTCTTTATACCTTTCACTTTTACGATCCATTCATGTTTACTCACCAGGGTGCAACATGGGTTACACCTTCGATGGCTCCGCTTGCAGGCGTGCCATTTCCGTACAATGCAGCAACAATGCCTCAGTGCCCGCCATCTCTTCTCGGGTCATGGATAGCAAGCAGCCTCAGCAGTTATCCTTCACAGGGAAATGCTGCGTATATGAAGCAGCTGATTGATAATGCAATAGCCTTCAGAACCGCCAGAAATGTAAATATTTACTGCGGCGAATTCGGAGTTTTTATGCAGAACAGCAATGATTCCGACAGGTGCCAGTGGTACAGCGTGGTTAGGCAATACCTGAACGAAAATAACATTCCGTGGACAACCTGGGATTATAAAGGAGGTTTCGGTCTCTTTAAAAAAGGATCTAATCAGCTTTTCGACAACGACTTGAATACAAGGCTGCTTGACTCACTTAAATTCAATGTTCCGCCTCAGACTTCCTTCAAGATGAAGCCCGATTCAACGGGCTTTCTTATTTATACCGATTATGATGCTGCCGGCACTGAAGATGAAAGCTACAGTACCGGAACCCTTGATTTTTATTCATCCGACCTGCCGGAAGCCAATAAATATTGCATTTCATGGAGCGGGTTTTCGCAATACAATAAAATAGGTTTCGATTTTGTTCCCGACAAGGATCTCTCAAAGCTTGTAGCAAATAACTATGCTCTCGACTTCATGGTAAGAGGAGATGCACCGGGAATTAAATTCGATGTCCGGTTCACCGATACAAAAACGACTGCACCTGGCGACCATCCATGGAGAATAAGGAGTGTGATAGACGATTCCATGGCTACATGGGACAGGAAATGGCATCATGTCAGGATACCTCTTTCCGCATTTGTAGAACAAGGTGCATGGGACGTGGATACATGGTATCCGCAAGAGAACAAATTCGACTGGACAAGAATTGATAATTTTGAGATCTCAACAGAATACACAGAAATAATCGGGAAAAAAGTATGGTTTGACAATATCCATGTCTCTAACCTTGATACGGCAATTGTAAGGGTAACTGATGTTCTTGGCATTGAAAAAAATTACGGATACGGGAAGCTTGAAGTAAAAATCGCTCCCAATCCCATGAGAGACTTCACAGAAATATCTTTTTCAGTTCAGTCTGAAAGTACTGTGAATGTGAATATCTATTCCATCTCAGGGGCAATCATAAGGAGCATGCATGATCAAATATGCAACCCGGGGAAGAGTACATTCACATGGGACGGTCGAACCGAAAACGGATATGAGGCTGGACCCGGAATATATATTTGCAAGATTATTACATCAGGATTTGTCGGCGCTGCCAGAATTGTCAAATTCTGATAAGTACAACTATACATTAAAAGAGCCTTCCTATATATAATTATCTCCCGAAAATCTTAAATTCGATAATTAAATAATAAGTCTGACTATGAAAAGAAGAATTTTTACGATTTCAGCATTTTTTCTTTGCTGGATGTCATTGGGCCTCAATGGCCAGAATAAGGACAAAGCAATATTCAGGGTAACGCAGCCTGGTTTTTTCCAGAATTCAATAATGAAAGATGACCGTGAATTAAAGGAAAAGATAGAACCTGCCAAACCCGGAAAAAACTTTGCTGTCGATCTCTCTTCCACTTCACTGCCGAATAAAGTCGATCTTTATAAAACGCAACAATGGCGCAATCCACCTTTATCTCAGGGTAATACCGGCACCTGCTGGTGTTTCAGCACCACTTCATTTTTTGAATCAGAAGTATACCGTATCAATAAGCTTCAGGTTAAATTATCCGAGATGTATACAGTTTACTGGGAATTTGTCGAGAAGGCGGCGAGATATATCCACGAAAGAGGAAACTCGGCATTTGATGAAGGTTCTGAAGCAAATGCCGTTACTCGTATCTGGAAGAAATACGGCATTGTCCCGGAGGATGATTATTCGGGACTGACTGATGGCCGTAAGTACCACAATCACGATGCAATGCTGACTGAACTGAAAGGTTACCTGGAGTCGCTGAAGAAAAACTCTGCCTGGGATGAGGATGCAGTTATGACAACTGTTAAATCGATTATGAACCACTACATGGGAGTCCCTCCTTCTGAGGTTACCATTAACGGGCAGAAAGTTACACCACTGCAGTACCTTAAAGAAATCATTAAAATAAATCCAGATGATTACGTTGATATACTTTCTTATACTCAGCAGCCTTTTTACAAACAGGTGGAATATGAAGTAGGTGATAACTGGTGGCACAGTTCCGATTATTATAATGTTCCGCTTGATGTTTTTATGGCAGCACTGAAAAATGCTGTACGGAAAGGTTATACACTCGCAATCGGCGGCGATGTTTCGGAACCCGGGTTTGACCGTACAACCCAGTGCGCAGTTGTTCCCGATTTTGATATCCCTTCAGCCTACATTAATGATGATGCACGCCAGTTCAGGTTTTCAAATCATACTACCACTGACGATCATGGTCTTCACCTTGTCGGATATCTTGAGAAAGATGGCAAGGACTGGTACCTTGTAAAGGATTCGGGTTCGGGATCAAGAAATAATGATCCGAATGCAAAGGAATTCGGCTATTACTTTTTCTCTGAAGATTATGTAAAGCTGAAAATGATGGATTTCATGGTTCACAAGGATGCAGTGAAAGACATCCTTGCAAAATTCTGAACCCGGCTGATTCATTTTTTGGCTGGCTGCAGTGAAGCCGACCAGTCGCATATAGTTTTGATATCAGCCTCTGTCAAAGCTGCCCCCGGATTATTATCAAGAAATCTTTTGGGAGGCATGATCTTGCCGGAGACAGCATTGCATATTGCTTTGGATTTTGCTGTTTGTTTTTGTACAGTATAACTATCCCACTCTGTAAATTTAAGTCCGCCCATAGCTCCGTTAATGTGACATTTTGCACAAGATTTCTGAGCAATATTCATCACATCCGAAGGCAAGGGTTTTTTGTCACCGGAAGTTTTCTGCGATGACTGTGCCGAAACAGGTATTACAGTCATGGCTGTAAAAAAGAGAACACTTGTCACCACAGCTGTCATTTTAGTAATCTTTTTCATAATACGGCATTTTTAAAATTCTCAATAAATTGCTTTTATCAATCACTTTATAAAGATATCTGAAATTCCCGGATTATTAATGAATGAAATTTATCCGAACCCTATAGACAATATTTCATCCTGCCAATACCCGCAAAGATTCGGCATCTTTATCACTTTTCAGGGATAATCAACATTCTGTCATTTACCGAGCATACATTGAAATAACCCAGACCGTTGTTAGTGATATTTGAAATCGGATTAGAAGGCGATGCTGATAAGAAGCTCAGTCCTCCTGCTCCTTCCCTCAATGTGCGGAAGAAATTGTAAGCGCCTCCGTCAATACTCTGAAGTTCAATCATTACAGTATCACCCGGAATGAAATTCACTGTGTCGCGAAGTTCAAAGTCATCAGCAATTATTTTCCCGTTGTGAAACTGGTCGTCAAACACCCTGTGTGATTGCATAATTCCATTCTTATAATAAATGGTAAACCTGTAATAGTTTTTATATTCCACAGGATCACTTATTTCATAACTTACAACATAGCGTGCAGACTGATCGCCGGAGCCACCGAATCCGGGACCGTTGTCAGCCTCACGTTTCACTTCCAGGTTAAGTATCCCGACAGGAAAAGGCATTCTTGAAACCGATTCATACGTCTGGCCGCCGGTCTTGACTGTCAGCGTATATTTGTGTCCGGGAGTGCCCCTCAGAGTTCTTGACCGGTAAATGCCATTACTTACTTCGTTAAGAGTTTCACTCTGCCCGGATGAATCAGAAATTACGACAATTGCGCCTGTAACTGCAGGAATCCCAGTGATTTCACTGAAATTTACTGTATTCGACAGTTTGACAAAATAGGGCCCCGGCTTGTTCGAAACATTTGCCTCAACCACCAGTTGTGGCGAAGCGCTGTTCAGATCAATGCTGATCACTTTCTGGCATGATGTCAATCCGTAAAAAGCCATCAGCAGCAGGTAAAAACAAACTACTGCCATAGAATTCCTCCCATAATCCTGAGATTTGAACCATTTCAGGCAGGAAGCAAAATAAAACTGATCCCCGTCAATTCTTTTTGTGATATGTTGTGACAGCAATTTCATCGCTTAAAATTTAAAATTGTATGTGACTGAAGGGACAATTCTGAAGAGGGTTGTCTGAACAGCTTCTATCTGCTTTGTAGTTTCATTCTGCCTGAAAGTTATCATGTATGCATTGTCGTGCATATAGGCATTGTAAAGGGAAAAGTTCAGACTCGATTCATAATGACCTTTTTTTGCAAACTGCTTTGTTGCTCCAAGGTCAAGTCTGTGGTAAGCCGGCATCCGGTCCGCGTTCCGGTCGGTGTATAAAAAGACAACGTTGTTCCCAATCATATACGCTCCCTTCGGGAAGGTCACAGCGTTTCCGGTATTATAGACCCATGTGCCTGAAAGTGTCCATCCCCTTGGCAGATCATAGATGGCAACAACTGAAATGTCGTGTGTACGATCCTGTTTTGCAGGATACCAGTTCCCGTCATTAATGCCTTCGAACCTTCGTTCAGTGCGGGAAAGAGTATAGCTTATCCAACCGTTAAGCCGGCCATATTTTTTCTTTAAGAGAAGTTCAAGGCCATAAGCGCGCCCCTTGCCATAAATGAGCTGTGACTCAACATTTGCATTGAAATTCAGGATTGCGCCTTTTATATAATCTACCTGATGTAGCAGGTTTTTATAATATACCTCGGCTGAAAACTCATAGTTGTTATTTTTGAAATTCCTGAAATAGCCAAAGGCAAGCTGGTCTGATATTTCAGGAACCGTATTGTAGCTGCTCGGTATCCACATATCAGTGGGGCTTCCCGTGGTTGAATTCGACAACAGGTGAAGGTACTGGACGTTTCGTGCATATGAAACTTTTAAGGAACTCTTTTCATTGATCACATAGCTTAATGACGCCCTGGGTTCAGGCCTTATAAAGCTCTTTACTTTCCTGGTAGAATCGACAACATTTTTTACCGAGTCGATAAGATTATATGAATCATATATGTAAAATGGTGCTGTGCCAAGCAAGCTGAATTCAGAAATACGAAGTCCATAATTTGCCGTAAGCTTTGATGATATTCTGAAATCGTGCGAAAAATATATGGCATTTTCAACAGAGTTTCTGATTGGCAGGCTTTTTCTTATTGTATTTGTATCGCTGGTGGTTATGGTGCCAGGCACCATTCTGTGATAAGTGAAAATAAATCCGAATTTGATCTGGTTGTTATTACCCGATGAATACTGATAATCCTGCTTAATAGTATAATCACGGATCTTTGAAATAATATTTATCGGGTGTGTTGTTGAACCATTATTTATGGTATAGTTAAAATCGTTGAAAACCAGCGATGTGTTTGAAAACAGCTTATCATTGAACAGATGGTTCCAGCGCAAAGTTGCAGTCGAGTTTCCCCAGTCAAATCCGTAAGAAGTAATACCCAGGACATCCTTCCCGAAATAGCCCGATAAAAAAATCCTGTCCCTGTCTGATAAATTATAATTGGCTTTTGCATTAAGATCGTAAAAATAAAGCCTGGAATCTTTCAGTGTTGAATCCCTTACTATATTTGCGTTGACCAATGAATGCAGTATCAGATCGGCATAGGTGCGCCGTGCGGAAATAATAAATGATCCCTTGTCCTTTACAATCGGACCATCGATGGTCACTCTTGATGAAATAAGGCCTATCCCTCCTTCTACTTCATATTCCTTGTTGTTCCCCTCATTCATCGTAATATCGAGCACCGAAGAAAGACGGCCGCCGAACTCCGCTGGCAAAGATCCCTTATAGATAGTTACGTCTTTGATGGCATCAGGATTAAAAACTGAAAAGAATCCCATAAGATGAGATGCATTATAAACAGTTGCGCCGTCAAGAAGAATAAGGTTCTGGTCGGTTGTTCCGCCGCGAACATTAAAGCCGCTGTTGCCTTCGCCTGCTGATTTTATGCCAGGCAGCAGCTGAAGCGTTTTCAGCACATCGCGCTCGCCAAAAAATGCTGGAAGGCTTTTGATCTCCTGAATGTTGAGTTTTTCAACACCCATCTGGTTTTTAGTGACATTGTCGTTTCGCTTTTCAGACATCACAACAACCTCGTTCAGTTCCTTCACCTTCGGGGTGAGATTGAAATTCTGCTTTAGGTTTCCGGTAAGGTCAACCGGGAAAGATAACATTTCATAGCCAATGAAGTTAACCAGGATTGTGTATTTGCCCTTTGGAACTGTGAGGGAGTAATACCCATAAGCATTGGTAGAAATACCGATTGAAGGTAATTCACTCACTCCGATCGCTGCTCCGATAAGCTCCTCACCTGACTTATCATCACGAATATAGCCGCTGATGGTATATTTGCCCTGTCCCCAGATGCTTAATCCCCAAAAAATAGCTGCGAGACAAGTGATGACCTTCTTCATAAGACATTTAAAGCGTGAATATGAAATAAATATTGTACTAATAACAAACGAAAACGGGATTTGACTATTGTTCCTCTCAAAAAATGATAATTTACATGAATAACTTTTGATTGTTCCCGAAGCTGAGAAATCAGTCGGGTCTTAAATTCTCTGCCATGCTCTGATGGTCCATGAGAATAACAGATCAAATATGTAAAAGAATTAACCAGGAAATCAGATGAATAATGTGCTTATTGCAGTATAGCCAGTAACTGTTTCAGCTTTGTTTCGGCTACTTTCAGATTAAATTCAAAGTTAATAAAACGGGTTTGCGAATCAACATAACTTTGCTGAGCCTGATGCAGTTCCAGAGAGGTGGTCTGTCCAAGCCGTAACCGTTCCATAGTTATGGATAGGTTTTCTTTGGCCAGTTCCATATTACTTTTTTCAATTTCAAGTAATTGCAGCTGATTATCATAATTCGTGAAAGTATTCTGCAATTCGCTGTTCACCAGTAATTTAGTGTTTTCAAGATTGTATTCAGCCGATAGAAGCTGAAGTTTTGCCGTTTCAATTTGCCGTGAGGCATTTCCTGACTGGTAAAGAGGTATTGAAATGGTTCCTCCGATCTGGGGACCAAATGCCTGGTTCATTATTACAGTACTGTAATTATTATTGCTGTTTAAAAAATTATACCCCGCGTTAAAAGAAACTCTGGGCAATTTAATTGTTTTAAACTCATTCAGGCTTAATCTTGCAATTTCCATCTGTTTCTGAAAAGACAATACACTGGTATTGCTTGTATATAGCTTTTGAGACAACTCATTTTTGTCAGGGATGTTACCTAGTGGTATAGAGTCTGCTACTTCAAAGATAATGTTGGGATCTCTTGATAAAAGCTGGTTCAGGCTTCTCTTTGACGCAATAATTACTGCCTGCTGGTTAATTGCATTCTCCCTGTATTCATTCAGATCTATCTGGGCTTGCAACAGATTTGTTTTCGGTGAAAGTCCTGCGCTAAAACTTGTCTGCAAAATGTTTACCATCACCTGAGTTGAGTTAATCGCCTCTTCTATGGAGACCAGCTGCTGTGTTTGTCTTACTACATTGTAATAGGCAACTATCACGTCATTTACAGTTTGCAGCACCTGATCTTTGAACTGTATCTCACCAAGTGTCTGGATCTGACCCAGTTTGTTTTTAGTGACAAACATTTTGCCACCGTCAAAAAGTGTCCAGTTCAATTCAGCTCCCGAATTAAGAGAATTTGAATGTGCCTCGGGAGTTTTGGTTTCGGTTCCAGAAGGATATTTCTGAATGACATTATTCACAGAATAATTATCAGAAGCATTAATAGCAATATTTGGAAGCATCCCGGCATTCCCTGCCGTGTTATTGATCCTGTCAACCTCAGAGCTATTTTTTGCGACCAGAATATCATAATTATTCTTCAATGCAATACTGATTGCTTCGTCGGAAGATAATTTTTGCTGGGCCTGGATTGTAGTAAATGATATAACCGATAAAAAAATACAGATGTTAATTTTCATCATTAAAATTCTTTACGCCTTTAAATCCTGTTTATCTGGTATAATGCTGTCCTTTTCATCCTTTTTGCCTGACATCATGGTATACATGACCGGAATGATTAATAGTGTAAAGATCAAAGCAAACAATAATCCGAAAACTATTACTATTCCCAGTGGTTCACGGCTCTGGGCCCCGGCACCCAGCGCCAGAGCAATTGGCATTGCTCCGAATATAGTTGCCAAAGATGTCATTAGTATCGGCCGCAGTCGTGCTGCTGCAGCTTCAAAAGCTGCTTCAATTTTACTTAATCCGGTTTTTCGTTTCTGATTTGCAAACTCAACAATCAGAATTCCATTCTTTGTTACCAGGCCGATAAGCATGATCATTCCGATTTCTGAAAAAATATTCAGCGTCTTTCCAAAAATCCATAATGAAAGCATGGCTCCGGCAATTGCAAGTGGAACCGTTAGCATTATAATGAATGGGTCGAGGAAACTCTCAAACTGAAAAGCCAGGATGAGATAAATTAATATCAAGGCAAGCACAAGAGCAAATGATGTATTTGAACTGCTTTCCGAAAAGTCCCTCGAAGGTCCCAGGAGCGATGTCTGAAAGGAAGTGTCGAGAAGTTTGGAAGCTATGCGTCTCATTGATGCAATCCCTTCTCCCAGCGTTCTTCCTTCAGCCAAAGATGCCGAAACCGTCGCTGATTTATATCTGTTAAAATGATATAATGTCGGAGGCCTGCTGCTCTCTTCCATTGTAACGAGGTTATCAAGCTGGATCATGTTGCCGGAATTGCTTTTCACATACAACGAACTTATATCTGCAGGCTTGTTTCGATCAGCACGTTCAACCTGTCCTACTATATAATACTGTTTCCCTCCCTTTAAGAAATAGCCGTATCTTGTGCCGCTTAATGCCAGATCCAGCGTATTTGATACATCAATGACGTTTACTCCCAAGTCGGTAGCTTTCATTCTGTCTATAGTGATATTAATTTCAGGCTTATTGAACTTCAGATTAGCGTCAACATTGCCAAAAACAGGGTCCTTCCTGGCTTCATCCAGAAATTTTGGAAGCACATCCTGCAATTTGCTGAAATCGAGATTCTGCAAGACAAATTGCACTGGTAATTGTGACCCCGACTGAAGCGAAGTTGAAATTGTCTGCTCCTGGTTCGGAATAATCCTGGCTTCCGGAAATTTTCTGAAAATCCTTGTAAGCCTGTCATATATCTGCTGCTGAGTGGCTTTACGTTCATTTGGTTCTTTCAGAAACAGCTGGAGCTGACCGGTATTGTTACTGGTTGAACTGTAACCTCCGACTCTTGTGTACAGCAATCGCATTTCAGGTACTCTGACCGACAGGGTATCTGAAACACGGTCGATCAGGTCCTGAGTATAATCAAATCCGGTTCCTTCGGGTGCTGTAAGCGAAGCCCTTATTATACTATGGTCCTCAAGAGGAGCCAGCTCCGATTTCAGAATATTTGAAAAGACCAAAATCAGAATGACACAGGCACCTAAAATTGAGAAAGAGATCCATCTGCGGGACATGAACCACTTGAGTAATTGCCGGTATTTCTTATCCATTCCGGCAAAAAACGGTTCCGTGGATTTATAGAAACGTCCCTGGCCTGATGTTTTCCCGACAAGTTTGACATTCAGCACGGGGGTCAAGGTAAGTGAAACCACGGCGGAAATCAGTACTGCACCTGCAATGACTATTCCAAATTCCCGGAACAACCTGCCGGTAAATCCCTGCAAAAAGATTACAGGTATAAAAACGACTGCCAGGGTTAGTGATGTGGCGATGATCACAAAAAATATCTCACGTGTACCTTCAAAGGCTGCTGTCCATTTATCCTTGCCTTGTTCTATTCTCTTGAATATATTCTCGGTGACGACAATGCCATCATCAACCACCAGACCTGTGGCCAGCACAATGGCAAGAAGAGTCAGTACATTGACCGAGAATCCGAAAACGTACATTATAAAGAATGAACCTATCAGCGAAACAGGAATATCTATCAGCGGACGCAAAGCAATAACCCAGTTTCTGAAAAACAGGAACACGATCAGTACAACAAGAGAAATCGCAATAAGCAATGTCTCGACCACATCGTGAACAGATTGCCTGACAAATTTTGACTTATCATATCCGACGTAGAGCCGGAGACCCGGAGGAAGATTCTTTTGAATCTCATCAAAACGTTTATAAAACTCATCGGCTATCTGGATATGATTAGCGCCTGGTAACGGGATCAATGCCAAAGATATACCATCGCTTCCATTCAGTTTTGCGCTTACTTCTTCATTCTGAGGTCCCAGCACTGCTTCTCCAATATCACTGAACCTGATTATCTGGTCGTTGGTTTGTTTGATTATAAGATTATTGAAATCATCCTCTGTTGTCAGCCTTCCTAATGTATTAACAATGATCTCGGTCGATTTGCCTGTAAGTTTTCCGCTGGGCATTTCAACATTTTCCTTATGAAGAGCATTATTGACATCCAGTGCAGTAAGACTATAAGCAGTCATTTTATCAGGATTCAGCCAGAGCCTCATTGCTGTTCTCTTTTGTCCCATAAGCTGAACTGAGCTGACTCCCGGAATTGTCTGCAATTTTTCCTGCAGAATATTTTCTGCATATTCCCCAAGTTCAAGAGAATTCATTGTTGTGCTTTGAACTGAAAGGGTAATAATCGGATCGCTGTTTGCATCTGCTTTGGAGACAACCGGGGGCGCATCAATATCAAGAGGCAGGCTTCTGGTGGCCGTGGAAGCTTTATCCCTGACATCATTTGCAGCTTTTTCAAGATCAGCTCCGACATTGAATTCAACTGTAATATTGCTGGTACCGGTCGATGACATCGAAGAAATGGATTTTACGCTTTCAATGCCGTTTAATGCTTTTTCAAGCGGTTCGGTAATCTGTGATTCAATGACATCAGCATTTGCACCGGCATAATTTGTCTGCACTCCTATTGTCGGAGGATCAATTGCAGGATAAAGACGTATTCCCAGAAAAGTGTATCCCACAAATCCGAACAGCACAATTACAAGGCTGAATACTATCGATCCAACTGGCCGTTTAAGTGCAATATCAGATAAAGTCATATTGAATTATTTTGAAATCTTTGAAAACTTCAGGGCTGTCCCTGGCTTTATAAAAAGAATGCCGGTTGTTACAATTGTATCGCCGGGCTTTATTCCTTTAACCACTTCAACAAGCGAGTCCTGGCGAATGTCTGTTATTACAGATACAAACTTTGCCTTTCCTGATTTTGCCACTATAAGCTGCTTATCACGGTCTGTAGGAATTATGGCCTGGGCAGGAACCATTAGAGCATTTTTGTTTTCATTTAATCTGAGATCCACATCAGCAAATGCGCCCGGAACCAACGAGGCATTTTTCAGATTCACCAAGGCTCTCACTTTAAGATTCCGGGTAGTGGCATCAATTCCTTCCTCCGTCGCAATCACAACAGCATCATATTTCTTATTATCACCCTGAATCTCAAATTGGACCAGATCCCCTGCTTTGACCTGACTGCTGTATTTTTCAGATACACTGAAATCAAGCTTCAGCTGGTTTTCAGCTCTGATCGTCGCTAGCGACGTTGCAGGTGTAACTTCAGCTCCCAAACTTATATTCCGTAAACCTATAACTCCGTCAAATGGAGCGATTACTTCAGTTTTCCGTATCTGCACTTTCAGAACCTCAATATCAGCCTTGATTGAATTAACCTGCAAAACAGACTGGTCATAATCTGACTGGCTGATCCCATTTACCTTTACTAATTCGCTTTGTCTTGCCTGTGTCTGTTCAGCGATCTGGAGCTGTGCCTCCGATTTATGAAGCTGAGCCTGCAAATCATCATCAAAAAGTTTTATCAGCAGGGTTCCCTGCTTTACAAATTTACCTTCCAGGATATTTATTTTTACAACCCTCCCGGCCACTTCCGGCATTAAGGTTGTTTCTTCAAGAGGTTTTAATGTTCCTGTTATTGTTATAGTTAGGTCCAAGGAAGAGGGTTTTACCACATATCCTTCAATATTTAAAACCGAACTGCCCTGTCTGCCGGTTGAACTGGTGTTAGATTTGTTCGACTTGCAATTCATTGATCCAATGGTGATTGCAATAATAATAATCAGATTAATGAATTTTCTTCCCGAAATATATTTTTCATTTTTCATTCCTGTTCGATTTTTAACAATTGCCAAAATTAATCAATGGAAAATTAAAAGATTACTTTTTATTGTATTATATAACCATACAAATAATATTTAAAGTAATATTTCAATTTTTATTATATGATCATGGGAGAGATTTTTTTTTTTAATAATCTTTAACGCTCGCAGTTACTTAAGTATATTAAAAACAAAAATCCCTGCCACTTCATGCCCAGGGATTTGTTGAGGTCGGTGGCGGATTC
>PMIG01000356.1 GCA_003157055.1 Bacteroidales bacterium
ATTGCCCAGAAGAACTCGGCACAATTCTTCTTGGATCAGGTAATTCTCAATGATGAAAAGATGCTTTCAATACAGCAACAATCTGATGCATCAATTAACGCCATTGATCAGAAGATTGTGAATTCAGAAGACTCCTATAGAATAGATTCAATGAGTTATAGACATAATTCTCAACTATCATCAAGCGGATATGTTTCCACCAACAATCTTGAATCTGCAAAGCTGAAGCTTCAGAAGGATAAACTTCTATTATCCCAGCTTGTTTCCTCACGGTCAAATGAATCTTCTAAATCTCGATTGGAGATACATAGGCTCCGATTATCAAATGTCCAACTGAAAGCGAGAGCGAAGGCAGCAGAGTTACAATCGGAAGTTCGATCCACAACACGAGGCATTTTAATCGACATTCGGCAAATACTCCGTAATAACAAAACTCAGGTAACATTCATCGTAAAGAGATTAAACTGATGCAATACGAATGCAAACATTGCCATCATATGTTTAACACGTTTCACCTTTCGTGTCCCGATTGCGGCAGATGGAATTCCTTCATAAGTCAGACACAGCATTTATCAGCAAATGATGCAAGGCCGATATCATTGCCCAAGATTAGGAAATCTTCTGTGAAACGGATCAAAACCAATATAAAGGAAATCGACAGAGTGTTAGGAGGAGGGTTTGTTCCCGGGAGTTCAATTCTACTAGTAGGTCAACCAGGTATCGGTAAGTCAACCTTTGTAATCCAAATGCTTTCAAAGTTGGATATTCCATCTTTGTATGTCACAGGTGAAGAATCTGTCGATCAATTGAAGCTAAGGGCAGATCGATTAAAAATTCATTCTAAAGATATTTATCTGCTGTTTGAAACCAATGTCAATAAAGTCGTTTCGCATGCAGAGACCATCGAAATTCAGTCCTTAGTCATTGATTCAATTCAGACGATCTATACAGATACATCCGATACTCTCCCTGGAAGTTCAACTCAAATACGCAAATGTGCTTATGTCTTGCGGCGTTCAGCTCAAAAGAAGAATTACATACTCCTCATTATCGGACAAGTGACAAAAGATAAAGTAGCTGCAGGTCCTAAGCTATTAGAACATGCCGTGGATTGTGTACTGCATCTTGAAGTGCAGGATGAAAAATCTGATAATCGTATTCTTTTCGCATCAAAGAATCGATTTGGTTCTACTATTCCTAAATGCATGCTTTCGATGAGTAGCAAAGGGCTTGAATTTCACAAAACGAAATGACTGAACAACAAACAGATCTACGTCAGGATATGAGCTTCTTCGGAAGAACCGAAGAGCTCTATCAGCTTGTAAAAAATCTTCAGAGAGGAAGACATACAATACTTATCGGAGACAAAGGCATCGGTAAAAGCCGATTGATGCTGGAAGCAAAATGGATCCTTTCAGGAAGGACGAAACGGATAGATTTTTCAACCAACATCATGACTCAAATCCGAGGTCAGCTCGGAGTCAGGATTAATCCCAATCAATACAAGATTCTATTAATAGAGCATTCAAATCCACTTGGCGATTGCTTGAAGGAAATGGCTGAGAAGCTCTATTATAATGGTGACCTGCATATCGAAGCAGACTCTGAACGGGAAGACTGGCTGATGATGAAGAAAAAGCTTTCAGGTCTGGGAAGTGTTCGTTTACAAGCAACAATCTTTGAAGGAATATCAAAATCCCCAGAAACCTATCTTATCTTCTTTGATAATCTTGACCGCATATCACCAAGCCAGCAAGCATTTATCGAAACGCTTCTCAATATCGCTGTTATCTGTGCAGCTGTAGTTGAGATGAAGGAAAACTTCTTCTTCAAACGTATTTGGGCTTCATTTATGAAGATCGATGTAGAGCCACTACCGGATGCCATCTGTATGGAGATGATCAATTATTTCCTTGATAACTACAATCTGAGGATCATTGATCGTGAACTTTACCGCAGAGAAATCTTGAAATCTTCGAACGGCAATCCGTTCCATATTAAGAATATGCTATGGCATGGTTCCCGGGAGAAATATATTGACACGGAAGAAATCCGAAAACTCCGTCAGGTCGATGAAGGTCATTATTTTAATATGGGACCAATCTACATCTTTAGCGTCGCATTGTTCACGATCTTCAAAATCTTCTCCATCGGAACGGACAACCGCGAGTTCTATATCTACTTTTCAGCTTTAGGGTTCATTGCGTACCTCGTGTTCCGTGTATTCAGGACATTCTTCCTTTTCAGACCGCAGAAATACAGATAAATGTTTGACTATGTAAACATACCNNTCAAGGCATACGCAGAATCTTTTTCGATGCGGGCACATACACATAGACAAAGCTAGAGATGGACATAGAAATATTTATGCTATAATCACCGGAGATAAGATGAACAAATCTACGCAACTGACTTTAGAAGAGTTCAAGAGTGAGTTTCTGGAATATTCTGCTGGAGTGCATTCACGAAAGACACTCCGAACCCATAGAACGGCATTCAGAGAATTCATTCGAGTCGAAGGAAACAAGCCTTTACAGTGTATAGGGATTCGTGAGATCGAACATTTTCTCAGCAAAAAGAAACAAGAAGCGTCTGAATGGTCAGCTCGAAAATACTATGGCTCACTTGCTTCTGCATTCGAGAAAGCTGTCCATTGGGAAATTATCAAAGAGAATCCATTTCGAAAAGTGAAAAAACCTAAACCACCTGAAGTGATGCCGCTGTTTTTCTCAGAGCAGGAGTTTGAGAGCCTTCTATCAAAAGTACCAAATAAGGACTTCAAGGAATTATGTATCACTGCCCTTTTTTCAGGACTCAGATTAGCGGAGTTATTAAATCTTCGATGGCCCGATCTTGATTTCGCAACGAAAGTAATTCAGATCAAGAATAGCGAGACTTTTACCACCAAATCACGAAAGAATCGAATTGTGCCAATGAGCGAAGACCTCTTCAATTTGTTGAAAGAGAGAAAGGAAAATGTTAAAACCGAAAGTGCTTATGTGTTTCATAATAGAAAGGGAAAACCATTAAAAGAACAAACCATTTCGCAGCAATTTAAAAAGTATGTTATTAGTGCTAAAATTAATGATAAGTTACATTTCCATTCTCTGAGGCATTCATTTGCAACTCATTTGGTAAAGAAAGGGGTACCACTATTCGCTATCCAAAAGCTCCTTGGTCACTCAACAAGTAAAACGACGGAAATTTATTCCCACTTATTGCCACAGCAGCTACATAGGGAAGTGAATATATTGGCTGGATTATTTAACCTTAAGGACAATTATACGAATTGAAAAATTATTGCATCGCTTCACCTTATTTCGTATCTTACAATTGCAATTGAGTTCATTTGAAATCTTCCGAACAAAATAACGAACTTATACAATTGCCCTTCGTAAATTGCAGGCGCCGGAAGTGCCTAAATGAGATAGAGGGCAATTTTGTTTGTGGGTGAAGATAGAATAGGACTTGGTACTAAACTTGGGACTCAACTTGGCACTATTGATGCCAAAACTGGCACTATCGGGGTCAAGTTGTATGTTACAAGTGTCGAAAACAGAATAAAAACTTAATGGCGCC
>PMIG01000312.1 GCA_003157055.1 Bacteroidales bacterium
TTTTTCCTTCCGATATTAAATTAAAAGTGGAGGAACAAAAGGGGTATTCCATTGTTCTCGGTGAAGTAAGGTCCGGGGATGATATTGTTGATGAAGTGCTGGTCAGCATTTTCAGGCCACCTCAC
Organism: Bacteroidales bacterium; assembly: GCA_003157055.1. GTDB lineage: Bacteria > Bacteroidota > Bacteroidia > Bacteroidales > VadinHA17 > LD21. The sequence continues at coordinate 126 of PMIG01000312.1, forward strand.
TCGTACACAGGAGAAGAGTCTGTTGAGATCTCATGCCACGCCTCAAAATATATTCAGCATAAGATCCTTGAACTTCTTATCAGGAACGGAGCCGTTGCTGCACAGCCCGGAGAATTTACTCAGAGGGCATTCCTGAACGGNNCTTATTGAACTTGAACTTGATTTTGGTGAAGAGGATATCGAATTTGCCGATAGAAATAAACTAAGGGAGATAGTAATAAAGGTGCTTTCAATAGCTAAAGAACTTGCATCATCATTCAGTTTAGGTAAAGCTATTAAGTATGGTGTTCCTGTGGTGATTACAGGAAGAACAAATACTGGTAAGTCGACTCTGTTAAACCTTTTGTTGAAGGATGAAAAGGCAATAGTTTCTGAAATTCCGGGTACCACAAGGGATTACATTGAAGATACAATAGAGATCGACGGTATCTTATATCGTTTTGTCGATACAGCAGGGCTAAGGGAATCAGAGGATATTATAGAAAACCTTGGAATAGAAAGGACTTATAAAAAGATCAGTGAAGCTTCGATAATACTCCTGGTTGCAGATGTTAATGACGGTTTACCTGCACTAGATGGGACTCTGGAAGAGCTGCGCAGGCAACAAAAGGGATCTGACCGGCCGTTGGTTATCCTAATAAATAAAACTGATGACGACAGAGATAATAAATGGGAAGAATACATTGGCAAACCTATACTTAAAGATAATGAGCATATGTTGTTCGTTTCAGCAAAGACCGGTTCAGGAATTGACAAACTGAAGTCGAAGCTTGGTGAGCTGGTAGGTTATAATAAGGTCCAGGATGAAAGCATAATTATCACAAATATAAGACATTACGAAGCGTTATCGAGAGTATCAGAGAGCCTTGAGAGAGTACTATCCGGACTTGATAAAAAGATCCCGGAAGATCTGATTGCAATTGATGTCCATCATGCGACCCATTATCTTGGAGAGATAACCGGTGAGATTACCACAGATGAGATACTGGGTAATATCTTTAAAAATTTTTGTATTGGCAAATAATATAATAAACAAATGAAATGACGGACCTCGCATTATTCCTGCCGACTGTTTTCCTTGGATTCTTTGCAATGTTAAACCCAATAGGCAACGCTCCCGTATTTGTCTCCATGGTTGGCAATGCTGACAGCTCAATAATAAAGAAAGTCGCATTCAGGGCTGTATTGACCGCATTCATTATTATTGCAATATTCAGCCTGTTCGGACATTTTATTTTCAGGATGTTTGGCATTACACTCCCCGCTTTTCAGATTGCCGGAGGAATAATTGTGTTTTTTATCGGCTATAATCTTCTTCAGGGAAAAATATCCGGAGCACAACATTCTAAAGTACAGATTACCTTAAGGTCTTATGAAGATATGGCAATTTCGCCTTTAGGGATTCCTCTGCTTGCAGGACCAGGGACAATATCAACAGCAATGAACTTTGTAGGAGAAGGGAAAAGCTTTCTTTATACGGTGCTTATAGTTCTGATCTTCGCCCTGGTATGCGGAATAACTTATTATATGTTTATTTTAAGCAAAAAAATTGCAGACAGGCTTAGCCAGTCGATTATAAAAGTAATATCAAGAATAATGGGACTTATTCTTGCCGTAATAGCTGTCCAGATGTTCATAAACGGGATATTTAATGTAATAAAGGAGTTTCCAAAGTAACAATCTGACTGGGTGACCGATTTAAAATGATGAGAGATTAAGCAATATCAGCAGGAGTTTAGATATCGGCAAATGAGCCTGATCAAAATAAATGGAAAAGACATTAAAATAGTGAGCTTATTTAAAATCAACACGGGTAGCGTACCTCACATCGCACATCTCGTAATATCAGACGGGTTAGTGTATGTATGGCGAGGGAATGTATTAATGGCTTACGATATGAGGCTGAGATCGTAAAATTGCAAGCCGTTTGAGGCAAATTTAAGAAATCGCTGCATAATTTAACATATATTTAAGCTTTGCATGGCTTGTTACGATGTAAATTTGAATATATAAAACCAATAAAGGAAGAATATATGAAAAACAGATTTTGTATCATAATTTTCACATTGATTCTTACCGGTACATTCCTGTTATCCGGTGTTAATTCAGTAAACGGCCAGACTGCAACCCAACCAGTTCAGCAGACGGCTGTTGTAAAGCAATCCAAAGTTCAGCCAGTACAGCTTCGGAAAACTGGAGTTCAGCATCCTCTTGTGCAGGAAAAGGCCCCTGTACTCGTCGAGCCTGCCAATGGAAGAACCCTGACAAAATATCCGAGGGAGACAAAATTTGAATGGAGGGCTGTTGCCGGGGCAAAATCTTATACATTAGATGTTGAATACAATGATGGTCAATGGAAAGAGCTCAAGCTTGTTAAGGTTGAAGGTCTGACTGATACTGTCGATTTTATTGGTGATAACCCTGGCCGCTGGAGAGTAAGGGCAATATATGAAGGCGACAAGGAGGGCCCATGGAGCCCCATGTGGGGATTTAAATACAAAACCCCGCAGTCAGGGAATGCAGGTGCTAAAGCTAATCCGAAACCCAACACCGGGACTGAAACAAAGCCAAATACCGGTCAGAAAGCAACATCAGAATTGATGACAGCTCCTGAACTGGTCGCTCCTATTGCAGATGCCACCTTGAGCAATATTCCTCGTATAATTGAATACTCATGGAGAAAAGTTGAAGGCGCCAACAGCTATGAAATTCAAATTCAATACAATGATGGCGCCTGGAAAAATCTGAAGGTCCAGAACGTAGGTTCCATGCTTATCTATAAACACACTTTTGTCGGTGCAAATCCTGGCCGATGGAGAGTTCGNNTTTTTGTTCTTTCGATTATCAGGTGCTGAAATTAAACCCACAGGTCAGACGGCTTGTGGGTTTTTATTTTCAATCATATACAAAAAATACAGAATATCAGTGTGGCTGTTAAATTGGGATTTGACATTTATTTGAATAAATATTTAATTTATTGAAAATAAATATAATATCCCGATTATTATGAGTATCTTTGCGCCATTAATTTAAAATTATAATATGAGTAATGGAACAGTAAAGTTCTTTAATGTATCGAAAGGATTCGGTTTTATTAAAGAAGCAAATTCAGACAAAGAGTACTTTGTGCATTCATCAGGCTTGAATGATAACATCACCGAGAATGATGAGGTGACTTTTGACCTTGAACAAGGTAAGAAAGGATTAAATGCAGTAAATGTTAAACTAGCTTAGTTTATCGATTATAAACATTTAAAATCTTTGGTCCCGCCAAAAGCGGGACTTTTTTTTCTTAAATTAATTTATTGTATGTACGAAAAGAAACCATCCGTTTATAAGTCGCCTGACCTGAATACTCTGAAGGCCGTAATTATTGATCACAGGACAACTATTTATATCGCTCAGGACCTTGACCCGGAAGAGGCAAAAGTTCGGTATCTATCCCGCATTGCAAACAGGAAGCCATAAGCACCTTCAGTCAGTTTTACATTTAACTTATTCTTAAAGATTATCTCTAGTTCTTTTTTCCCGGATTGATAATTTTGAAATATTATAATCAATCCTGGATGGTATCCTATTTCCCGATGCCCTGAAGATTAAGGTACACAATACCTTCCAAATTATTGAGAAACTGGTCGGGCTACATTCACCTATATCATCAGCTTTTCTTACTGAATTCAATAAGTTCTATCGGAGCGCCGTTATGCTCAATCATAGCAACCCTTGTACGTGAACCTGGCGAATTTGGCGGTGTGATGATTTTAAATTTATGTCTTTTAAGCTCAAGATCAAGGTCATTAACCTCAAAAGCTACATGAGGAACTCTCTTGATGAGTTCATGAATAGTACTATCGGGTTCATAGCGCATCCACTCAATGCCATAAGGGCTTGAGCCAAATCCCCCTGTGAAGAGCTTAAACTTTTGCATATATTTTTCTCCGGCAATTGAACCGGTCGTAGGTATGCCGATGTGGTGGTAACGCCATCCCCATTCCTTTACTGCCAGAGGCAGTTCGTAATCCAATCGCTTTTTTCTCATTTTATCTTATTTCTTTTTTGCTGTAGTCATCAATATAAATACACATTGGTTCGGGTATGATGTCCCTGTATAGTCCCATTTTGAAATAATAGCGATTTTTCTTAAGGGTGTAGCCCCGGCTTTCCGGGTAGCTGGTAATACCTTTGTAGTTAACAACCTCCTTATCATCAATATATGCAATAAGCTTCCCGTCCTGTTCCCTCGAGAACCGGATCAGAAACCTAAAATCAATCCACTTGTTCCTTATTTCATCACTGGTTTCATATAGGTTACTGCGGTGGTCTCCGGTTTGCAGGGAGATTACAAGTTTCCCTGCAGAATATCTGACAGCTACAATAGGACTATCGTTGTGGCAGGAATCGCCGACGCAAAATTCTTTCCATTGAGCTAATACAAGTCTTACCGGTGAAATAAGAAATGTATCAGGAAGGAACATGCTGAACCTGAACTCATATTCAGCTCCTTCAATAGAATGAAGCCTGAAAGCTTCATTCAGCTCATCGCGTTCTGTCGGCTTGTCCTTCCCAATGCCGTCTTCATGCATATCTCCGGTTCTCAATGTTATTTTTGCCGCTCCGGAGCCATTATGTACAACTTTGGACTGAATCTCAAATGATTGTTTTTCCATCCTGTCAGTGTTCCAGATCCTGCTTAACCCTGGCTGATCAAAGTTATCCGAAACATTTATTTCTTTCTCCTGGCAGCCGGTCAATGCAATAAATATTATACAAATGGGATAAATGACACTCTTATTTATTTTTGTCATATTATTTAGATTCTGGTTTTTATTTACCCCCTAATGGACATACCGCCACACATAAACCGCATATTCTCTCATCTACATTTAATCTTTGTCTTGCAAGTTCAGAGCACTTTTTCCTGCATTTTTGGGCATCAAAGAATTCATCCCTGTGGGTGGTTATATTCCATAATTTACCGGAAGCAGCCTTCGCAGGACATTTCTCAACACAAATGACACATCTTCCGCATCTGCTTTCATTAACGGGAACAGATGGAGTTCCGGTATATTGCTTCAATAATATGGTGACCAGCCTCAGCCTGGGACCAAATTTTTCAGAGATAAATAAATCGGTTTTACCTATCCATCCCAGTCCGGCTCTTGTTGCAACAAGCTTGTGAGAAATATCAACAGTTAAAGTTTTAAGATAATCCTTATACTTTTCTTCCGCTTGATTTACAGTTGGCTCAATAACATTTGATTCTATCTTGTTTTCAATCAGATCAGACTCAATTCTCCGGGTCATTTCAGCTAATTCCTTATTAACCTGGTTATAGTAATTGTAATATTCAATAGTGGGACCTTCTTTAATATTATCTATTATTCTGTCATCAAGTCTTTTACCAATTGAAATTCCATACCTGTACCCATTGAATTTCCTGGGGATAAGCCCGTTAAGGTCAGCAAAGCCAAAGACAAAATCAGCTTCAGGAATTAAATTCCTTTTAACGATATCGCTTATCATTTTAGTTTTTTTCAAGAATCAATAACCAGTCATTTCCGTTTGTTTTCTTTCCGGGAGAATTAAAAGCTGTAATTCCTGAATTCTTGTTTTTACCATAACTAGTCATTTTCCCGTTGCTAGGATCGAACCATGATATTTTATATTCATGGCCATGATAACATCTTTATATACAAAGATATATTTCTCTGCATATATGGCAGGTCAGGCGGAATAATTCTCCTGCCATAAAATTAGAAAATTTTGTCGAACATTATTTATAGGAATCAACATGGACGCTTTTCACCGCGCGTCCGGATGGGTCTATCATGTTTTTAAAAGATGCATCCCAGGCAAGGGCTTCAGCAGTGCTGCAGGCGACAGAAGGAACTGAAGGAACGCATGATGCGGCTGAATCTGAAGGGAAATGCTCAGCGAAGATCGACCTGTAATAGTATTCTTCCTTCGACATCGGCGGATTAATGGGGAAGCGATACTTGGCATTCTTCAGCTGATCGTTAGTAACCTCTTTTGCTGTAAGAGCCCTTAAGTTGTCTATCCAGTTATATCCCACTCCATCAGAAAACTGCTCTTTCTGTCGCCATACAATTGAAGCAGGAATATAATCCTCAAATGCTTTCCGAAGTACCCATTTCTCCATTCTCTCTTTTGAGATCATTTTGTCGTCGGGGTTCAGGCGCATAGCAACATCCATGAATTCCTTATCGAGAAATGGAACACGCCCTTCCACGCCCCAGGCAGCAAGCGATTTATTGGCCCTGAGGCAATCATAGAGATGAAGCTTGCTAAGCTTTCTAACTGTTTCTTCATGAAATGCCTGAGCTGAAGGTGCTTTATGAAAATAGAGATACCCACCAAAAATTTCATCGGCACCTTCACCTGAAAGAACCATCTTCACCCCCATCGATTTGATAACCCTTGCAAGCAGGTACATCGG
>PMIG01000143.1 GCA_003157055.1 Bacteroidales bacterium
CCTGCAGATAGTCGGAATTTGCTATTGCACCAAGCTTCAGTCTCTCGCCTGCAAGAGTCAGCTGTCCTTCGAGTGATGAGATCTGATCCTGATTATTCTTAACCTGTTCCTCCGCATAAAGGACTTGCAGATATGCATTAAGCACACTAAGACTTACAGTCTCTTTAATTACTTCAGTATTATATTTATCTGCTTCGTAATTGGTTTCAGATTGCTTTACACTATTACGGATCTTAGAACCATTGTAGACTGTCATTCCTGAACTGGCAGAAATATTCACACCATCGGTTCCTTTGAAAACAGTAGATCCTGTGGTGGAATTTGAAACATTGTTCCAGTTAAAATTCTGTCTTACAGAACTGCTGAGTGATGGATACCATAATGATTTTGCCAATTTCAGGTATTCTTCATTTATGGAGTTATTGACAAGGGCTTTTTGAACCTGAATATTTTTATCAAGTGCGTATTGAATGCAATCATCAACTGTCCAGATTTTATCTTGAGCACTTAAAAAAGAACCTGTTGATATACTTAATAGCATTGAGAACAAAAAGGCAGATAATCTTATTTTCATTTCTTCTTTTTTTGATCCATTTGTTTTTCAGAAGGAGCCATTCCTTAAATTCTGGAAATTAATAATTAGCCTGATTTATGATTCATTAGTAATTTTAATCTTCTCTGAAAGACATTCAGAAGGTTTTATTTATTCCTCAGATTATGAAAAAGAGCTGATATTTAACGTTTTTTAACAGTGAAATAATCTCATTTAGTTTAACAACGTAAGATATAAAAGGTTTAAATCAGATAAAACAAAAGAATATAAAAGCTGCCCATTATTTCAATAGATTCAAACATGCAAATAATTAAATATATCGATACTTACTACAATATTTGTTTTAATATTCTGTTATTCTTTAAACAAAAGTAGAATTATTTATTTATTAAATTATAAAAATGAGAAGCATGAAATACCGTTATTTACTTGTTATTTCGGTCACTTTGTCTTTGTTTTTTTATAGCTGCAAAAAAAGTAGCACTGATACAAGTTCTTTATATACTCCGACAAGTGCAGATGTCACTTCAAAGGCATCATTGGTGGATTTACAACAGGGACGGACGCTGTACATAAATAATTGCGGAAGATGTCATGGACTTTATTCACCCGACAGTTATACTTCGACTCAATGGACAGGAATTATAAATAACATGGCTGGGAATACAAGTTTATCTGCATCAGAAATTCTTCAGGTTACCAAGTATGTTACCCGGGGTAAGTAATACTCATAAAAGAAAATATCGCCTCCTTTCCAAAAGCTGAATCATTTCATAATAAACACAATTTGGAATTATCTGAAGTCAATGCTTTCAACGCCTAAACATATGATGCTGTGGGATCAATAGTTATTCAGGTTTCATGAAGCCTGGATTAATTCCTTACAGGATATTTTTCTTGCGGCTATGGTAGTTTCTTTTCAAGATTCTGGTAATTTTAATTATCATACTTTCAGGTATATCGCAGACCTTGCTGGAAGCTATCGGCGAGGAATGGATAGTATCCAATATTAAAGCGCTATTTCTTTTTTCAGTCTTCTTTGGAGGAGAGTCAATAATTGTAGTACTATTTTATGGATTATTCTGTAATTACCTTGGACTGGTAAATAATGAATAGCCAATTTGTTTACCTGCTTTAGGCAGCATTAATTATAACCTGGTTCAAGAACAACTAAATTATTATCATTTAATCAGGGTCAAATTCAATAAATTTTTATATTTTTCATGATTTCGTATATGTACTTAAAACCATTAAGCTCAACATATAATAGCTTATCAATTTTAAACATTAAATCCTTTTACAAGAATGGTTATGAACTCAATAACTTCCTTATCAAGGCTGCTGAAACCAGGTACATCTTTACTTTCAATATTATGGTGCCTTGCACTTAGCCTTTTTGTAATAACCATTAATGGTCAGGCTATTAACATCGATGAAACAGCCAGTGGGAAACGATCAGATAGTATTGGATCAGCGGGTTCCATGTCTAACATACGGCAGATTATTAATTTTGATACAAACTGGCGTNNGATGCAAGCTGGCGCTCTCTTGACCTGCCACACGACTGGAGTATCGAAGGTGCAATAAACCCACCCCCGGCAGGAGAAGGCAATGGTGGTTTTTTTTCGCATGGAATTGGCTGGTATCGGAAGACATTTACATTTTCCGACACCACAAAAAAGGTCGTAATAGAGTTTGATGGGGTGTACATGAACTCCGAAGTCTGGATCAACGGTCAGTTCCTTGGACGAAGGCCCTACGGCTTCATAGGTTTTCGCTATGATCTTACCGAATACCTGAAAAAAGACGGCTCCCCTAACCTCATTGCTGTTCGTGTTGATGATTCATCAGAACCTTCCCTACGTTGGTATGCCGGTTCCGGAATATACAGGCATGTACGTTTAGTCACGACAGGCTATACACATTTCAGGCTGGATGGTGGTATAAGCATCACTACACCTGAGGTTTCGCAAGAGAAAGCTGTTATTAAAGCCGATTATATTATTGATCCGAATTTCTTTTCGGATAACGAGCAGCAGATCTGGGCCAAGGACGTCTGGAAAGCTAAACCGGTTAACCATGATATCAAGTTGATTACCAGTGTGCTGAATTCAGAAGGAAAACTAATCGGAAATATTGAGTCGAAACTCACATTTAAAAGCATGCACCCGGGCCAACCTGCCACCCAGACAATCACAATACTTAAACCCGATCTTTGGTCAGATAAAACGCCTGTCGTTTATAAATTACGAAGCTCACTGGTTATGGAGGACCGAACAATTGATGAGGCGATTACAACGTTTGGTATTCGCTCTCTTAAATTCGATCCTGACAGTGGGTTATTTGTTAATGGTAGGTCAACCAAACTCAAAGGTGTCTGTCTCCATCTAGACGCCGGTTCATTTGGTAATGCGGTACCCGAAGCTATATGGGCTTATCGTCTTGGCCTTCTGAAAAAAATGGGTTGTAACGCCATTCGGACAAGTCATCATCCGTTCGCACCGGAGTTTTATGATCTTTGCGATCAGCTTGGCTTTTATGTTTTTGATGAAGCTTTTGACGAGTGGACACGCGACTGG
>PMIG01000026.1 GCA_003157055.1 Bacteroidales bacterium
GACCCGGATGTGATCCTGATAGGCGAAATGCGCGATTTGGAAACTATTCAGGCTGCAATAACTTTAGCTGAAACCGGGCATATGGTTTTCGGGACTCTGCATACTACGGACGCTCCGCAGACCATTGACAGGATCGTGGATGTTTTTCCTCCGTATCAGCAGACCCAAGTCAGGATGCAGCTTTCGGTTTCTCTTCAGGCAGTCGTCTGCCAGCAGCTTTTACCCAGGAAGGACGGACAGGGAAGAGTTGCAGCCAGGGAAATCATGATAATCACTTCTGCTATTGCCAACCTTATCAGGGAAGGTAAAACGCACCAGATTTACAGCGCACTGGAAACGGGCGCAAAAGTGGGAATGGTTTCTATGGATAAAAGCATAGTTGAACTGATCAGGAAAAACGTGATTACTCAGGAAGTAGGTATTATGAAGGCCAATAACCCGAACAGCATCAAGATACTGCTTGGTCTGAATGCGTTGTGATCTTGATGAAATAGATCAGAACTTACAAGGGGTGGAAAATGGATGTTGATGATCTTTTAAAATTACTGCTGGCGAAGAATGGTTCCGACCTGCATATGAAGGTTGGCTTGAAACCTGTTATCAGGCTAAAAGGCGAACTTGAGNNGAGCACTTTTGACCGGAATAAGGAAGTGGATACTTCTTATGAACTTCCCGGAGTTGCCAGGTTCCGGGGAAATATCTTTATGCAGAAAGGCCAGGTTGGCGCCGTTTTCAGAATGATCCCCTCGAATATACCTACCATTGATGAAATGGGATATCCGGATGTCTTAAAGGAATTTACAAAGAAGAAACAGGGTTTGATACTGATCACGGGTCCGACAGGCAGCGGGAAATCAACGACTCTGGCGGCAATGATAGATCATATAAACAGAAATGAGAAGCTGCACATAGTAACGATTGAGGACCCTCTTGAATTTATTCATGTGGACCACATGTCAATAGTAAACCAGAGAGAGATCGGGTTTGACACTATGTCTTTTTCAAATGCGCTTAGGGCCGCGCTCAGGCAGGACCCTGACGTGATACTTATAGGCGAACTCCGGGATGCGGAAACAATTCAGATTGCAATGACTGCCGCTGAAACCGGGCATTTGGTTTTTTCAACGCTGCATACGAATGATGCGAAACAGACGGTAGACAGGATAATTGATACGTTTGATCCGAAACAGCAAAACCAGGTCAGAATGCAGCTTGCGAATGTGCTGTATGCCGCATTATCGCAGAAGCTTATTCCGCGCGCGGACCATACCGGCCGGGTGGCTGTTATGGAAATCATGATAAATTCCCCAATGATAAAAAAGATGATAGAAGAAAATAAATCAGGCGCCATACAGAAGGCAATGGAGGAATCAACCTCCTTTTACGGCATGCAGACCTTCAATATTCATCTTTTCAAACTCATACAGGAAAAACTCATTACTGAAGAGGACGGACTGGCAGTAAGCCCTAATCCGCATGACCTTAAGATAAAGCTCCAGACCTCAAATTTCCAGGGAAAACCTGAAGAGAAAAAATTCGGATTACCCGGCGCTCCACGGGTATTCAGCACTCCTCCGCCAAAACCGGGAGTATGATTTATTGTATAGGGACTTGAAAGTTTCATAGTGCAGGTGTGCATTTGTATTTCTATGAACCATGAACCCGCCGATTCGGCGGACAGGCTCTGCACTATGAGCTAACTAGTAGGAGATTTATTTATGCTTGATTTAAAAAAACACGAGTTATTTAAAAATTTTTCAGACAATATATTGTCCAAGCTTTCCCAATATGTGTTTGAAAAGGATTATGAAGAGAACGAAATAATTTTTAAAGAGGGCGATCCCGGGGATTCTTTGTGCATTGTTGAACAGGGCGAGGTTGCCATACGCAGGCTTGTGGACAAGAATCAAACCAAAAGAAAAACGCTGGCAATTATAGAAAAAGGTGATTTTTTCGGAGAAATGGCTATTTTCGAAGGCAAGCCCAGGTCTGCTTCTGCCGTTGCGTCACTGAAGACAAAGATACTGTTTATAAAAAAAGAGGATTTCTGGAACCTCCTGAAGGAAGAGCCCGGTACCGCCGTTACAAACCTTCTTGCGATAAATCGTGCAATGTCAGAAAGGCTGAGAGTGGCAAATCAGAATTTTATAACCACGTTTGAAGTAGGGCAGATAATCTCGGCCGTGAATGATATGCAGTCGCTGTTTGAACAGGTTTTGGAACAGCTTGCTTATTCAATGGAAAAGGCGGATGCTATCTTTTTTGCTTTATATGATGAATTCACTGAGACTTTTATGATAGTTTCCAAAAAAGGGGAGGAAGCTTCCAAAATCCAGGAAGAGGAACTGACAAAAGAAGACTCTGTCATAAAAGATATAATACAGAATAAAAAAGCTATCTATATAGAAAATACCGACACGACTGAAAAATATCCTGATCTGGTTCATAAAACATTTGACGGCAAATCTGTAATAATAGCTCCGGTGTTTTTAAGTGAAAAACTTCTCGGAGTGCTGTTTGTGGTTTGTTTTAAGGAGTATGATGCGTTTAATCAGACCAATAAGCTTTTAGCGGGTACTGTTGCCCGCCAGTTGGCTCCTGCGATAGAGGATTTAAAACACCGGCAGGAAGAAGAAAACCGTAAGAGGCTTCAGGAAAAAAGATATAACTATTGAACTGCATGAATCCCGGAAGAAAAATCACCCTGCTAAAATGTCTGGAATGCAAAAAAAATGGCAGCACCGGCCCGCAAGTCCTGCGCAAATGTGACCACGGTTAGGGAAGGTGATGAAATGACGTGTACGATGCTGTTTAAACGATAAGGATTCCCGTTCAGCCTTTATTTCAGCATAATCACAATATCACATAAGCCATACATTTTTCCAATAGCCCTTCTTTTTCCCACCGGGCGATTTCTTTCTTTGTATATTGGTAACCGATATCAATCAGTGCGTCAA
>PMIG01000198.1 GCA_003157055.1 Bacteroidales bacterium
GGGGAAGGTCGGGAAGGGGGTAAAGGGCTATTAATGAATTAATTAAATTTAACCAAGGGATGTTTTTTAAATCGTATAGATGGATGTTCTATCCTCGGTTCTGAAATCACTCCATTTTTGCCTTATCTCATTGATAATAAATTTGATATCTTTAACTTCAACTGCTGTTAGAAGTTTCAGACGAGTTTCCTTAAAATGAGGTAATCCTTTGAAGTAATTTGAGAGATGGCGCCGCATTTCATAAATAGCCCTTTTCCCCTCTTTGAATTCAAGGGATTTATCAAGATGAAGAAGTGCAAGATCGGCTTTTTCATTTACTGATGGTTCAGGCAATAGTTCACCTGTGAGGAGGTAGTGCCTGATATCGCGGAAAATCCAAGGCCTTCCCACTGTTGCCCGACCAATCATAATACCATCCACTCCGTACCTGTCGAACATCTCTTTTGCTATCTCAGGTCCATCAATGTCACCATTCCCTATTATCGGAATTTTCATCCTGGGATTATTCTTTACTGCACCTATTAGCGTCCAGTCAGCATTTCCTTTATATAGCTGGGCCCTTGTTCTGCCATGGATTGTCAATGCTTTAATACCCACATCCTGCAACCGCTCTGCAATCTCAACAATGATTTTACTGTCGTCATCCCAACCGAGCCTGGTCTTTACGGTAACAGGCAGTTTCACGGCTTTGACTATGGCTTCAGTCATCTCAATCATCAATGGTATGTTTCGAAGCATACCTGCTCCGGCACCCCTGTTTGCGATTTTTTTTACAGGACAGCCAAAATTGATATCAATTAACTCAGGTTTTGCCTCTTCTGCAATCAGAGCCGCCTCTACCATCGAATCTGTTAAATGTCCATAGAGCTGAATCCCGATAGGCCTTTCAAAATCATAAATATCANNCAGTGTACATAAAATCAGCTCCATGTATTTTGCAGACCATTCTGAAGGAAGGGTCGGTAATGTCTTCCATCGGAGCCAGAAATAAGGGGAATTCTACCAAAGATATATTATCTATTTTCAAACCAATAATAATTATAGATGCTGGTATTAACCTGAACCTCAGCCTAAATAAATTTAAAAGAACAAATGCTAATACTTATCAAAATTCTAATAAATTGTAAAACAAAGCAAGTCCTAGTAAGAATCAGTAAGAGAAAACAGTTTTAGTTTTTCACCGAAGTTATCTGTCTTTTCCTTTGTCTTGAAACTGACAATCATCTTTTCTCCGGGAAGCAGATCAAAATAATTATCGCTGAACATTCCCTTTTCATCAATATCCAGATAAAGATCTTTTACCAGCTTATCGGATGTTAATGTTATTGAGTATCCCTGTTCTGAAACAGCAACAAGTTTTGTTATGACCGGTTTTTGAAGTTTCAGATCTTTCGGCGCTGAAAAATAACTCAGGTTTGAAGCAAGCAATTTATTCCCCTGTAGCAGTTTGACGCTAAAAACAATCTGAGTAGTGTCGAGCTTATCCACCAGCTCCTTTGTTGTGGTTTTAAAGAAAGCCGTGCTTGTATTGGCTGCCATGCTGACAGGCACATTTTTGCTCCAAAGCTGTTTTCCGCTGAAATCCAGAATCTTCATTTCCAGACTTGCTTTAAAAGGTTCTTTGCTGTCTGAAACCACATTCACCATGAAATCGTTTTTGTAATTTGAAGGCACCACTATTATCTGACTGAAAGCCTTTTTGACGATATAATAAAGCCCCTTCGGGTTATTCTGATAATCGATACTCGCCCAGGAGGCTACCGGCCACACATCATTTAGCTGCCAGTATAGGCTTCCCATGGTATAAGGCATCCAGCGCCTGTGAGTTTCCAGGGAAAGCTTCATACAGGCGTCCTGCAACACCTGTGTAATATAAATATATGAATCGAAATCCTTTGGTGACTTATAGTACATCTTGATATATTTATCAAGAACACTGTTTCCTATCATTGCTTTGTTATGAGCCCTCATCACCGCTGAATTTTTATCACGATCATCAGGAGTTGTAAACTGATAAACAACTTTTTTGTCGGGCCACGACTGAAACCCATGTTCGCTGAAAAAATGTGACTGGGTTTCAAGAATATTGCTAAATGGTTTATTTACATATGCAACATAATAGTGCGCGTCGCCTGATTGCGGCTTGTTGACAGTCATTGGTTCCCTGTATCCTCCCATAGGAGATGAAGGCCAGTAATCGTGAGAATTGAAATCATACTTTTTAATAGCCTCAGGTATCATTTTGTAAAAGATATCATCATAAGCTTTCATAACTCTATCAGTTACTTTTGGATCAACTTTGCCTGCAGGAGGGAGGTAGGCGAGGATACTTGAAAGCAAGTTGGCCTCTTTGGATAACTCAAAGCCGAAATATTTCTTCATTAGGAGGTTCCATACCAGATCAACTTCATTGTTACCGCACCAAAGAGCTATGCAGGGATGATTATGCAACCGTATTACATTATCCGCAACTTCCTGTTCCACATTTTTCAGAAAGTTTTCATCACTAGCTTCTGTCAATTTTTTAAACATAAAATCCTGCCAAACAAGAATCCCATTTTCATCACATAGGTCATAAAACTCGTCATTTTCGTAAATGCCACCGCCCCAAACACGAATCATATTCATATTTGCATCCTTTACATCCTCCAGCACCCGTTTATAATTTTCAATATTCACAAGGGTTGAAAGAATATTTGAAGGCATATAATTAGTGCCTTTCATGAAAACACGAACATTGTTCAGTTTGAAGTAGAAACTTTCTCCAATAGAATCTTTTTTTTGTACTAGTTCAAGCTTTCGTATTCCAAGTTGCGATTGTTTTTCATGAATAATGGTGTTCCCAAGCCGCAACCTGAATGTGAGATGGTAAAGATACGGAACGCCTAGGCCATTGCTCCACCATAATTTTGGATGATCAATTGTAAATAGAACGTCCTGGTTATTAATGCCTTTTTTTAAGTAAATTTCACCTGCAATTTTTGTTTGTTTGTTGTTGATAATTAATTCATAATTCTCTTTCTGGTTTACTCCT
>PMIG01000151.1 GCA_003157055.1 Bacteroidales bacterium
TCTCGGTCGTAAGTATAGACTCGTGGCCCAGCATCTCCTGAACTGCACGGAGATCGGCCCCTCCTTCAATAAGATGAGTGGCAAAAGAGTGGCGGAAAGTATGAGGACTTATTTTCTTCATTATGCCTGCCTTTGAAGCAAGATCTTTAATTATAATGAAAACCATTGCCCTGGTAAGCCTTCTTCCCCTGCGGTTGAGAAAAATGATATTCTGTTCGTAAATCACAGGCAGACTGTTTCTTCCCGGCATATAATTCTTGATCTCCTTCAAAGCCCTTCTGCCGATCGGTACCAGCCTCTGCTTGTTGCCTTTTCCTGTTACATTCACAAATCCTTCACCCGCATGAATGTCAGTGAGCTTCAGGTTTACCAGCTCCGAAACGCGCAATCCGCAGCCATAGAGAGTTTCAATAATTGCCCTGTTCCTGTGACCTTCAGCCTTGCTCAGGTCAATTGCCGCTATTATCCTGTCTATCTCATCCACCGAAAGCACTTCAGGCAGCTTCAGTCCAAGCTTGGGCGATTCCAGAAGCGATGCCGGGTTTTCTTCTATTTCCTCCTCAATCAGCAAAAACCTGAAGAAAGCCCTTATACCGGAGATTGTTCTGGATTGTGTTCTTGCATTTCTATTTCCAGCACCGAACCAAACTATGAAATCCTTCAGATCTCCATATGATACTTTATCAGGATCCTTGCCAAGAGCTTCTTCAGCTATGAACTTTTCAAGCTTCTGAACATCGTCAGTATAGGCTTCAATGCTATTCTCCGACAATGACTTCTCGAGCCTGAGATACGTTTCAAAATCTTTTATTGCCTGCTTCCAGCTAAGCATCTTAATTACTTTATTCCTTGGTGTGCCTTAGTGTGTACTTTGTGCACCTTTGTGGTTAAATTCTTTTTTTACCACAAAGTAACACCAAGGTTCCACAAAGTAACACAAAGTCATGCTCCCTTTATTATTAGACTGACATAAATATTTTTGATTATTTTTACCTCCTGATTAATGAATGAAGATAACAATGAAAATAGGTATAATCAACGGTCCTAATCTCAACCTTTTAGGGAAGAGAGAACCGGACAAATATGGATTGGTATCTTTTGAGGATTATCTTGCTTCACTGGAGAAGCTTTACCCAGCTGTTGAATTTGATTATTTTCAATCGAATGTTGAAGGTGAGATAATAAACAAGATTCACGACACAGGGTTCTCTTCCGACGGGATAATACTCAATGCCGGGGGCTATACACATACATCGGTTGCTATAGCAGATGCTATAGCATCCATAAGAACTCCGGTCGTTGAGGTTCATATTACAAATATTGCAGCCCGTGAGGAATTCAGACATACAAGCCTTATAGCCGGGTCAAGCGCCGGATCAATTTCAGGCTTCGGTCTTGACAGCTACCGCCTCGCCGTTGAAGCAATTATTGGGAAATTAGGGAAAGAAAAAGATAAATAATGAACAAGAAAAGAACCAAGATCGTAGCTACTATTTCTGATAAAAACTGTGAACCAGGATTTATCAGNNGAAGGAGCACAGAAGATTATTGACAATGTCAGGAAGGTCTCAGACAAGATTGCAATTCTTCTCGACACCAAGGGACCGGAGATACGGACAACAATTTGTGATTCCCCGATTCCTGTTAAAAAGGGATCCAATATTACAATCACCGGAAATCCCGATAAGAAATCATCCGCAGGCAAAATCTTCGTCACCCTGAAAACATTTGCAAAGGATGTCCCGCTTGGCTCCCTGGTAATGATTGATGACGGTGAGATCGAACTCAAGGTTATTAAGAAGGAGGGTGAATCCTTAATATGCAAACCTGACAACGACGGGATGATTGGCTCAAGAAAAAGCGTTAATATTCCGGGTGTTAAGATAACACTGCCATCGCTTACCGAAAAAGACAGGACATTTATTGAGCTGGCAGCCAGGAATGATATCGAATTCATTGCTCACTCCTTCGTAAGATCGAAGCAGGATGTTCTTGATGTTCAGGCCGAAATTGATAAGCATAAGAGTGATATTAAGATAATTGCCAAGATTGAGAACCAGGAAGGTGTTGAGAACCTCAGTGATATTATGGAGGTCGTTTACGGTATCATGGTTGCCAGGGGTGATCTAGCCATCGAGATACCCTATGAGAAGATACCACCGATCCAGAGAATGATCATTTCAAGGTGTATCTATTGCAGGAAGCCGGTGATTGTGGCAACTCAGATGCTTCAGTCAATGATTACGAATCCGAGGCCTACCCGTGCTGAAGTCAGCGATATTGCCAATGCCATTTATTCACAGACAGATGCAATTATGCTCAGTGGCGAAACGGCTAATGGCAAATACCCGGTTGAAGCCGTAAAGACAATGACCAGGGTTGCCCTCGAAGTTGAAAATAATAAGGAGAAGTTCCTCGAAACACCTTACCTTAATGTAACAGGTGAGATCTCGGCTTACCTGGCAAAAGTCGCCGTCAAGACTTCATTAAGGATATCTGCAAAAGGAATTATTGCCGATACAACAGGAGGGAAGACCATTAGGGATATGGCATCCTACAGGGGATTCAACCTGATAATGTCACAATGTTATTCCGAAAGGACGATGCGTGAACTGGCTCTGTCATATGGTGTCTATTCAAGTTTCCAGGAGAGACGAAAATCAATGGATGAGTTCATTCATATCGCTTTGAAGAATCTTGTGAAAACTCACAACCTTAAAGGAGATGACCTCATTGTCGTTCTGGCAGGCAATTATAACGCAGGTTCAGGATTCTCATTTATCGAGGTAGGAACCGTACAGTATCTGAAGGACAGGGTGAGCATAAAAGGCGATCAATAGTTGGTCTGATTTTTGCTGTATGATTATTGTCAGCACTGAAGAATAATGTTAAGAGCCTTAGCACTTTCGATATTCATTTTTTTCTATCCGGTGCATGTAACACTCACAGGCACCGACCATATATCAGGAACCGATTCGCTGAAGGTATTCGAACGCATGTATTATGATGATTTTCTGCGTGATTATAAATTACTTGAAACTATCGGTGTTTCGCTATATAAGTTCCCCGGTGGTGAACTCTTCCCTGCCGATCTGATGAA
>PMIG01000075.1:0-6967 GCA_003157055.1 Bacteroidales bacterium
GCATAATCAGGCATTGTCTGGTGAAATGACGTATCGAATACAGCCACCTGAGGAACTCCCGGGATCAGTCTTTCAACTGAAAGTATCCCTTTGAGGTTTGCCGGGTTATGCAGAGGTGCAAGTTCAATGCATGTCTCGATGTCTTTCTTGACATCATTGTCAATGAGGACACTCTCCTTGTAGTTCTCGCCTCCATTAACCACTCTGTGACCGACTGCCTTAATCTCGTTTACATTCTTTATTACACCATGCTTCGGATCGCACAGAACTTCCATTACCATATTTATACCTGTTGTGTGGTCAGGTATATCTGTTATTACCTTGTATGGTTCACCGCCTGTGGGTTTATGAGTAAGAATACTTTCATTCAATCCAATCCTTTCAAGCAGTCCCTTTGCAAGCATCTTGCATCCGTCCGACATATCGAACAGCTGATATTTGATAGACGAGCTGCCACAGTTTAATACTAAAACTATCATTGTAATAAATAGGTTATCTGGGATTATTAATTATTTAATACCAGCTGCCTGGTTTGCAGCAATGGCAATCATGCTTACGATATCGTTGACGGAGCATCCTCTCGACAGGTCGTTAATCGGAGCAGCCATGCCCTGTAATATCGGGCCAATAGCTTCAGCATGGGCCAGTCTCTGAACAAGCTTATAAGCAATATTTCCGCAATTAAGATCAGGAA
Organism: Bacteroidales bacterium; assembly: GCA_003157055.1. Classification (GTDB taxonomy): domain Bacteria; phylum Bacteroidota; class Bacteroidia; order Bacteroidales; family VadinHA17; genus LD21. Next base: position 695 of record PMIG01000075.1, read on the forward strand.
AGATCAGAACATTCGCTTTTCCTGCGATCTTGCTTCCAGGGGCTTTTTTCTGGCCTATCGATTCAACAAGGGCAGCATCACCCTGGAGTTCACCTTCTATCATAATGTCAGGGGCCATCTGCTGAGCTATTTTTGTAGCGCTGATAACCTTATCAACCAGTTCATGCTTTGCACTTCCCTTTGTAGAAAAGCTGAGAAGAGCCACGCGAGGCTCCATCCCTGCGATTACCTTTGCAGTATGGGCAGAAGCAATTGCAATCTCGGCCAGTTCCTTATCGGTAGGATTCGGAGTAACAGCGCTGTCAGCAAAAATCAGAACACCATTGTCTCCAAAGCTTTTGTCTTGAAGTATCATGATAAATGCACCTGAAACTATAGATATCCCCGGTGCTGTTTTAATATAATGAAAAGCTGGTCTCAGAACATCGCCTGTAGCATGATCGGCTCCTGAAACCTCGCCATCGGCATCTCCGCTCTTGATCATCAGAACACCCAGATATAGAGGATCTTCAATAAGCCGTGCAGCCTCTTCATGTGTCATTCCCTTGTTTTTACGCAGCTCGACCATGAGATTAATGTACTGCTCCTTTTTTGCGTGCGATTTGGGATTCACTATGGTTGCCTTGCTTAAGTTCTTAAGACCCAGCTTATCGCCATGACTCTTTATCTCATCAGGGTCTCCTATCAGAATTATCCTTGCAAGACCTTCAGCTATTGCAGCATCTGCAGCCCTGATATTTCTTTCCTCATATCCTTCGGGAAGCACAATCCTTTTATTATGTTTCCGTGCATTTTGCTTAATGGTATCTAATAATTCCATTGTATATCAGTGTTTTAATTAGTTCGAAAATATTTTCTAAATGTACGAAAAAAAACTCCTATTTTACAATTAAGCAAAGCATGATTATTGTCAGATTTTTTTGATACGATGAAACAGATGACGGTCAAATCATTTTTCTAAATTAGCAGCTCCAAATAGTTTTATGGAAAGCGATACCAGATACCAAGTGCTCGATATTCTTAAGAATGATCTTGAAGGCGATTTGAAGTATGACCCTATAACGCTGACAATCTATTCGACAGATGCATCAGTTTATAAGGAGAAACCGCTGGCAGTGGTCTGGCCGAGGAATATATCAGATCTTAGAAAAATAGTCTCTTTTGCAAACAGGGAAAAAACAAGCATTACACTCCGTGCTGCAGGTACATCACTTGCAGGGCAGGTGGTATCTCCGGGAATTATCGTCGATGTCTCGAAATACCTGAAGAGGATTATCGAGGTCAACTGTGAGGAGATGTGGGTAAGGGTCGAACCAGGGGTTGTTCTTGATGAACTGAACATTGAACTTAAAAAAAATGGATTATTCTTCGGTCCGGAAACCTCAACATCAAACAGGTGCAACATGGGAGGAATGGTCGGAAACAATTCGTGCGGCTCCCATTCCTTGGTTTACGGATCGACTAGAGATCATCTTATAGGACTTAAAACCCTGCTGAGCGATGGCAGTTATGCAGAATTCGGGCCAATAGATAAAGCAGCCTTTGCGGAAAAATGCACTTTACAGGACCTCGAAGGTGAAATATACCGCAATATCAGGGAGTTATTGAATGACGATACCAACAGGGTAAATATTATAAACGGTTTTCCTGATCCTTCAATACCCAGAAGGAATACCGGTTATGCACTTGACCTGCTGCTTAAAAATGAAGTTTTCGAAGAAAAATCGGACCAGCAATTTAATTTCTGCAAGCTCCTGGCAGGTTCGGAAGGTACCCTCGCGGTAATTACAGAAATAAAACTGAACCTTGTCAAATTACCTCCTCCTGAGAAAGCTCTGGTATGTATACATTTAGAAAAGCGCAACGATGCATTTTCTGCAAACCTTATTGCACTGAAGTACCATCCATCTGCTATAGAGATGATGGACAACAAAATCCTTGAGCTCACCGAAAACAGCCTGAGCCAGCGGAAAAACAGGTTCTTTCTCGAAGGGAAACCGGCTGCCATTGTTATCGTTGAATTTGCCATGGAAAAGAGCAAGGATATCGACATAGTAACCAGAGATTTAATTAACGAGCTGAAATCTGCAGGTCTTGGTTATTCCTTCCCTGTTGTTAAAGGAAAAGATATTCTAAAAGTCTGGGAGCTTCGAAAGGCAGGACTTGGAGTACTTGCTAATATAAAGGGCGATTCAAAACCCGTCTCTCTTATTGAAGATACTGCTGTTAGTGTGACAAAGCTTCCTTTCTTTGTTGAAGATTTTGAAAAGGTATTATCCGTTTACGGCAAAGAGGTAGTATATCATGCACATATTGGAACCGGGGAATTGCATATCAGGCCCATATTGAACCTCAAGGACCCTTCAGATGTGGAGCTATTCAGAACTCTGGGTCTCGAGATGGCAAAATTAGTGAAAAGATACCGTGGATCAATGAGCGGTGAACATGGCGATGGAAGGCTTAGAGGAGAATTCATTCCAATCGTTATCGGGAATTTCAATTATGAACTTTTACGAAAAGTAAAGAAATGCTGGGATCCTTTTAATATACTTAATCCGGGAAAGATCACCGATACCCCTCCCATGAACAGTTCCCTGAGGTATATTCCCGGGAAGGCAACCCCTGAGCTAAAAACGATTTTTGATTTTTCAGAAACTGATGGAATCGTAAGAGCTGCCGAAAAATGCAATGGGTCAGGCGATTGCCGTAAAACTATGATAATTGGCGGTACCATGTGTCCGACATTTATGGCAACGTGTGAAGAAAAGGATTGCACCAGGGCCAGGGCAAACGTCCTGAGGGAATTTCTGAGCGACAGCAACAATAACCCATGGGATCATAAGGAAATTTATGACATCCTCGATCTCTGTATTTCCTGCAAAGGATGTAAATCAGAGTGTCCCTCTGGAGTCGATATGGCAAAAATGAAGGCTGAGTTTCTCCAGCATTGGTACGACAGGCACGGAATCTCTCTCAGAACATGGTTAATAGCAAATATTACGACAATTAACAGGTTGGCTGCATCTGCTCCTGGCATCTTTAATTTTTTTGTCAGGAACAGGTTCACTTCAGTATTTGTTAAAAGCATAATCGGCTTTGCGCGTGAAAGGTCAATACCTATTTTATATAAGGTCACACTCAGGAAATGGATAAATGCAAACCTAAATCCCATAAACCCGGAAAAACAGATTGGAACTGTTTGCCTTCTGATCGATGAGTTCACCAATTATAATGATACCGAAGTCGGAATTGCAGCAATCAGGCTTCTCACTTCACTTGGTTATAAAGTAATCACTGTACCGCATTACGAAAGTGCAAGGACCTTCATATCAAAAGGCCTTCTAAGAAAAGCACGAAAGATAATCAGGAAGAATATAAATATATTCAGCAAAATAATAAAGGACGGTCTCCCCCTTCTCGGTATCGAGCCTTCAGCAATCCTTGGCTTCAGGGATGAATATCCCGATCTTGCCGGAGATGATCTCAGGGAAACTGCAGAAAGGTTATCCCGAAACACTCTTCTGATAGACGAGTTTATTTCAAACGAATACCATGCAGGAAGAATTAAGAGAGGGTCCTTCTCAGAATCAGAAACCAGCATTATTCTTCACGCACATTGCCAGCAGAAAGCGATTTTATCATCACTCCCAACAATAGAGATGCTATCTATCCCCGTTAATTTCAAAGTGAGGGAGATTCCTTCCGGCTGCTGCGGAATGGCAGGGTCGTTCGGTTACGAGAAGGAGCATTATAATTTGTCGAATATGATAGGCGAAATGGTGCTGTTCCCAGAGGTTAGAAATGCTGGTCAGGATACAATAATCGCTGCTCCCGGTACAAGCTGCAGGCATCATATAAAGGATGGTACGGGCAGAACGGCGTTGCATCCGGTCGAGATTCTATTCATGGCTCTGAATAAGTAAAAAGGAAGTATCAGGCGACAGGCCTATAATCTACATCTTAATTGAAAATTGATCAGCATCATTAAGGACAGGAAACGTTTCCCTGAAACCGGATAATTCTTCCATTGAAATCTCGCCTGAGGTTGAGCTCTCTTTATCGTTGACCGGCGAAGAAATTATATTGCCGCGAGGATCTATAAGCACTGAATCGCCAAAATAATTTAAACCAGTTCCGTCTGTCCCAATTCGGTTTGCAGCAGCCACATAGCATTGATTCTCGATGGCTCTGGCTTTCAGAAGTGTCATCCAGACTGCGTTGCGGGCAACCGGCCAGTTGGCAGAGTTTATCAGGAGATCATAATCGTTCCTGTTCCTGCTCCATACCGGGAAGCGCAGGTCGTAACATACAGTTGGGCATATTCTTACGCCTTTATAGCTGAAGACTATACGTTTCTTACCTGGAGTAAATGCCTTATCTTCACCACCTATTGAGAACAAGTGACGTTTGTCGTACTGAAATGTCTCATGACAAGGGGAAACAAATACCCATCTGTTGTAGTACCTGCTCCTCTCCTTTACAATATAGCTTCCGCATATTGCTGTGTTAGTCGCATCGGCCATAGTCTTCATCCATTTAAAAGTAACTGAATGTGGCGGCTCAGATACTTTACCAGGTTTAACTGAGAATCCGGTGTTAAACATTTCAGGCAATATAATAATATCTGCACCAGGCGTTCCTCCGGCTATCAGTCTTTCCAGCTTCCCGAAATTGGCAGTTTTATTTTCCCAGGCAATATCGTACTGAATAATTGAGATCTTCATTTCCTAATTGAATTGGATCACTAAAAGGTATGAATAAAAAAAGTACAGACTGGATTCGGTCTGCACTTTTTAATATTCAGTAATTATCAAAATTTCTATTTTTTACCCAGTGAGCTGTAATAGTCATTGAAAATCTCACTTATAAGAGGCTTATAATATAGCCAGAAGAATCTCCTGGTATCATCCGGTTTGCTTGAGTAGAGGATAAACTTCAGCTTTTCTATTCCGACGAACCTGGATGTCCATACAGGAATCTCCGTACTTGTAAAATCACCAGAGAAATAGAAAGTTCTCATCTGCTTTGGTTCTTGCGTAACAGCCGGGAACTGGTTCGTGAGTCCAAATTCAGCGAGTAATGAATCTCCGAGAGCATTAGTTTCGATTTTGAACTTTGAGATGACATTGTTTTGCAATGGATCAATTATATCAAACCAGTGATCAAATGCAACCGATGATGGAACTTTGTATTTTGCACAATTGGCAGAATCGGTAATGATATAGGGTAACGAAGACTTGAGCAGGGTACCCTCTTCAAGTACCATAATTGCCTTGTCTTTAAGAAGTACAATTCCTGATTTTTTGAATGTCCATGGTTTTTTAAATTGCCGGCGGTACATAGCCGTCATCCAAATCGGGAAATCCTTTCCTGTAGTATCAAGTGAACTGTAGTATTTACCAGTCCATCCTGACCATTTTATACCAAGTCTCTCCTGTATCCTGTATGANNTTCCTGTCTTTCATTTCCTTGATCAGCAGATTATCGTTATTATTAAGGGCTCCGAATAATCTTCTCGATTTACGGCTTACATTCAATCCCTGGTACCAGTCGTTAAAAAAGACTCCGTATGTATCTGCAAAATAAACAGCATCGCTTTTACTCCATATGTCAGGCAGATCGGCAAGACGATATTCATTCTTTTCATATAGGTGATTTCTCAGCGGTCGTGTGGGCATAAATCCATAATAATCTTTCCTAAATGAATAGGAAGTTTTCTTCTCTTTCTTTACAACTCTGTCATTTGTTAAAACCCAGTCCAGAGACTTGTGTTTTACACACTCAAGAGTAGGGACAGTTTTATCAACGATAATTATTCCCATTGGCTTTTTTGCCTGAAAAGTCCAGCGGAGCAGGTTGATTACCGGCATGACCAGAATTACTGCCAGAATGATTGTTACAATTAGCAGAGGTTTTTTCATAACTGAATTTATATCAGAAAGTACTCAAATACTATAAACTGTCTAATGATCAACGATAAATTATCTGTTAAAAGTATTAATTTATTCTTTTTAATGAAAATAAAAGTGAAGNNGCAATTTAGTAAAAATTATTTAACAACAAAAATTGTCAGTAACCACAGGCTGTGTTATAACCTCTCCTGTCTGCTCCAGCACTGATTTTTCCATCGGGAAGTATCTCAATTGCGTTTACACTACCGATCACAGATCTTTCCTTTAGATCATAATTCATTACCTTAAGTCCATTGAGCACAAGCGAATCAATGCTACCCTTCTCAAACATAATGTAATCGGGTAGCCACTGATCGTGAAA
>PMIG01000075.1:7041-7945 GCA_003157055.1 Bacteroidales bacterium
AGAGAAATCATCCATCTGGTCATTGAGAAGGAATCCTGCCTCTTCAACAACTATGCTGCTGCCAAATAAATTGTTTAGTGTAGTGGTAGCTGAAACGGAATTTCCATCCTTGTCAACAACGGAATAATGAGTCGTTTCGTTGCTCTCGTGACTCGAGATCAGCCCGGCTTTGACCTCTTTTGTATCCGTAGCCACATCGGAATCGAAATCATTAAACCTCTTTTTCAGATACTCGCGGTCAAGAAGTATACCGGTATGAACATCGATAAAATCAGGATCGCCTGCAAATTCAGCCCTGTCGGCAAAAGCTCTTTTCTCGGCTTCAGCTATCAGATGAATTGCCTTTATAGAGTGGAATCCGGTTTCCTGGAGGGGCCATGGCTCAAGCATTCCCATTAGTTGCANNTGTAATGATACGATATCCCCTGTATACTCCTGATAGCGGTTTTCTGAACTTTGATTCATATTTTGCAAGATCAATGGCTGAGATGATACCATTGCCCCGCTTCATCTCTCTGATTATCATATCTGCGGTCTTGCCTGAATAGAAGCCATCTCTTCCATTGTCTCTTATCCTTTCCAGTGTTGATGCAAGCTCGGGTTGCCTGAGAATGTCACCTGCTTTCCATTCCCCGTCTTTAACAAAAGCTGGAGGTGAAGCATTCATCTTCAGAAAAAAATCCCTGTTCCGGTTAAAAGATTCTGCCTGTTCTTCCGAAACAACGAACCCTTTTGCTGCCAGATTTATCGCAGGTTGAATCACCTCCCTGAAGCTTAGCCTTCCGTACTTGCCATGTACTTTTAACATTCCGTCGACAGTGCCAGGTACTCCTGCAGCCAACTGCGTCTCAGTACTTAATCCATCTTTCAAATTGCCTTTTTCATCAAGGTACATATCCCTTGA
>PMIG01000362.1 GCA_003157055.1 Bacteroidales bacterium
CACACTCCGTTAAAATATTTGTATAATTAAAGGTTATCACAGAAAATAGTTTAGTCAATAATATTAAGTTATTATGGAAAAATCTCCATCGGTATCCAATAATATGTTATATTATTTGAGACAAAAGACTCATTATATTTCTGGTCATTAACTATGGCCCGCAAGCCATCATTTTTATTACAGAGATATATTGCATATTGTTCAAATTGTGTGTCACTTATTACTGTAGGCTCGACTATATCCCGCAACTTCACCTCTGATGTGAATTTACTTTGTGATGGCAATCCAAAAACAATATTGTGCAGATCATCAACTGTCATGTTCATTATTTCTTCTCTCTTGTCCGAACCGATTATTGATTCAAGAATATCAATCCAGCTATTTTGCATATTTTTTCTTCTGTTTGACATAGTTCCTGAAATTCCGCATAGTGAATTCAACCTGGTGATAATTCCTAGAAGGTCTTCTCTGGATAAAAACAAAGATTCCTTGAAGATGGGATATTTTAGGTTTTTCACAGTTTTTACTGTATACCCTTTCATGGAAAACTGATAATTCTTATGCTTCATCAATTCAATCTCCTCGTTGCTAAGCCCCTGTAATTTGGAAAGAAAATTAATTACTGCAGGGTGATATTCATCAGTTTCGCCTGAATTGGAATCAGGCGTTCCTGCTCCCCTTATCACTTCATAGGCTTTAGCAAGCATCTGACTGATACGTGTGTCAAATTCACTAATTTTGGCAACGATTTCATTCTCAAGTATTTCATATGACAATGATTGCCCGATCCCTGGGAACAGATAACTTCCTACAATTTCCTGAGGGTTCAATGAAAACCGGTTCGGCCCGGTTGATGACAAGTATGGAGCTTCAAGGTTTGAGTTCTCGTTGATCCATTTTATTTTGTCAACCTCATGTATCTTGCGGATTTCACGTGCACTTCCTATGATCAATTCCCTCGATTGATCAACAAATTCCTGGTAGGTGGGATCGAACCCGTTATTTACCTGATAGGATATTAAACTTGTTTCGTTCTGGGCCATAAGGTCAATGATTTCTTTCATGGGAACCTGAGTCTCATCATTCCTTTTATGATTTCCGCAATCGCCGATTAGCACAATAAAGTTGCTTTCCCCTCGCCTGATCCCAACCTGAGTCAAGGCAGTCTTAAGCCCATAAAACACTGCTTCTGGCAGATCATTATCCTTATTGTAATCAGTTCTTGCAACATTGAAAAAATCAATTATCTCCTTATAATTTNNAGATAACTGCTCCAAAGGAAATCCGGTTCTGGCTATTTTCTGATTGAAGATGATTCACACTGGTTTCTATTCCCCTGGCTATCGATCTGTAAAACTTACCCATACTTTCGGTTCCATCAACAACAAAAATGACATTTATTTTCCTTGACTTCTTTTCCAGCGTTTCGATAGTTTTTTTTATTTCAGCCATTCTTTCGGCACTCATTGTATTTGTTGATGTGTGTATCTTTCCCATAACACCAGTTCTGAGAATACTTGATGACTTGGTCTCAATTATAGGGAATCTCCTCCATTGGCCTATATTCCTTTTAGCGCCGGGATCATTCTCCCAGATAATAAACTGAGGATCAACTTTAAGACCAGACTGATAGTTCATAGCAGCTTTTTCATCAATAAAGATCGCAGGTTTTACATCTTTATCAATTCTTTCCTGAGCAGCTGCCTGCTCCCAGTTGGGTTCCAGGGTGATCCTGTGATCCCAGAAAGTTACACTCTCAACCGGTACCCAACCTCTCATATTTGACACTACATCAACCTCATTACCCTGTATTTGCATATTTTCTCCCAGCAGTACAGCATCATCTGTCTGTTTGTAAACAAATAATATCTCAAATAATCGTGATTTTTTGCTTGAACTTATTTTAAATTCAGGGTCTTTCTTATATGTAACTACCTGGTCATCAGCCTGAGTGTTTGTGGTTCCTTCAAAAGTGCTTAATATCATAGCTTTTTTGTCAATAAGGCTTGAAACATTTCTGAGACAATGTTCCCAGAGCAGTATCTTTTCTTTGCTGATCCAGCCAAAATCAACTGCTGTAGGACTTATCTGGGGCCACCGTGTTGATTGATTCTCTTTATATATATGGATAAAAGATCCATTACTCTCTGCAACAAAGAACTTTTCCATAAAAACTATGGTATCCTTAACAGTGGTTCCCGCGGGAGACGTTAAGGTAAGGTTCTTATCTCTGTCTGAATATACTTCCCAGTATCTGTTCCAAAGAGTACAAGGAGCACTGATATCGATCCCATTAACAGGAAAAGCAAAAATATCTGGTTTGCCGGAAGCTTTAATGGAACTAAGTGTTTGGGAATAAACATTCAAATAATTTATAAAAAATAATATAATTATCGCTTTAAATGAATTATACCTCATATAAATAAAATCTAGTAAGATGTAAATAAATACTTATATCCAGTGTTGTTAATGTTTTCCAAATGAGTCTTGCGATCCATAAAAGGCACAGAATCATTCTTGTTGAATAATAATTCAATTATAATTTTTTTTGTATCAATATGTTTTTTGGTAAGGTCTTTCATCAGTAGAAACCTGTCTATTAGTTCATCTTCGTCAAGTTTAAACAGGTCTGATGAAACAAAGTAATGAAAATATAAAAAGTTGTAATTCAGATTCACTTTCCCATCCTTTGAATAATTAACTACATCATTCTTATCCCATAT
>PMIG01000377.1 GCA_003157055.1 Bacteroidales bacterium
ACCAACATGTCAGCTTCAGATGGGCATGACCGAATTAAAGCCGGGAAGCGTATGGAATACTATGCCTGTGCATACTCATATAAGAAGAATGGAAGTATACTTCTATTTTGAAGTACCGGAGAAGCAGGCCATATGTCATTTTATGGGAGACCCTGATGAGACTCGCCATATCTGGATGAAAAACGAACAGGCAGTGATTTCTCCGTCATGGAGCATTCACAGCGCTGCAGGTACATCAAATTATAAATTTATATGGGGAATGTGCGGAGAAAATATAGATTATGGAGATGTTGATACACGTTACCCTGACACGCTTATGTAAACCCGCTCTGTGACTCTCTATGTCTTCTCCTGATTCCATCTGTGTAATATTAAAGAACTTACATTGTGGGACACAGAAAAACACAGAGAAATACGGAGTTCCACAGAGATGAAATACAATAAAATATGAAAGAGAATAATGAATTATTTGATTTATCAGGGAAAGTTGCCCTGGTTACTGGCGGAACTCATGGCATTGGCCTTGCAATTGGGCTGATTCTCGGTAAGGCAGGTGCAAAGGTTTGCGTTAATGACCTGCAGGACGAAAAGCTCCAGAGTTGCAAGGAAGAATATAAAAAAGAGGGACTTGATGTTTATACTCTTAAATTCAATGTCACAGATGAGAATGATGTTGACAAGGGTATTTCACAGATCGAAAAGAATGTGGGTCCAGTTGATATCCTTGTAAATAATGCTGGTATTATAAAAAGGATACCGATCCTTGATATGGCGATAGTCGATTATAAACAGGTCCTGGATGTGGATCTTATTGCTCCACTGATAGTTTCGAAAAGAGTGGTTCCAAAAATGATTGAACGGCGAGGTGGCAAGATCATAAACATGTGTTCAATGATGAGCGTATATGGACGCAATACTGTTTCGGCATATGCATCTGCAAAGGGAGGACTGAAGCTTCTTACACAGAATATGACATGTGAATGGGCTAAATACAACATCCAGATCAACGGCATTGGCCCTGGTTATATTATCACTTCTCAGACCGGACCTATCAGGGAAAACGGACATCCTTTCAACGACCTTGTGATGACGCGTACACCGGCCGGCAGGTGGGGCGAACCTAACGACGTAGCCTATGCAGCATTATTCCTCGCATCTAAGGCAAGCGGTTTTGTCAATGGACATATCCTTTATGTTGACGGCGGCATACTTGCCAACTTCGGCTATGTAAAGGGTGAAAATGATGTTTAATTCTTGTCGTGAATAATAATAACATCTAAAAAAATCTGTAATGGTAAAAAGGTAGTGACATTCGGGGAAATAATGCTGCATCTGGCAACCCCGGGACACCAGAGATTTTCACAGGCTATCTCGTTCTGTGCATCCTTTGGAGGAGGGGTCTATCTATGGTTTACTGAATTACACCGGCGATAATCAGAAGGCTCTGAACTTTGCAGTTGCAGCATCATGCCTGAAGCATACGATACATGGCGATTTTAACCTGGTATCCGTTGCAGAGGTTGAACAACTTATGAAGGGCGATAGTTCAGGAAGGGTTATACGTTAATAAAAATAGTCGAAAGTCTATAAAGTCCTTAAAATCAGCAAAGTCCAGGATATATTCAATGACTCTCGACTTTAAGGACATTAGACTTTTTTATCTGGATTATCCGGATGATCATCTGAATAGGTCTTTGGATACAGATCTTCAACACTTACCCTTTCAGGTTCTTTATTCTGATCTGCAAGTACAACCGCTGATTCCCTTGCAACGGCATTGAAATATAATATTGCACTTAAGATTGGCATTAAAGGGGTTACAATAGCACCGGTAGCAGCAGATAGGATGATGAATACAGGGTTCGAAGTGAAATTCATCATAGAAGAAGCCTCTTCAGGATGAGTGAATGTTTTTAAAAAGCTCCCGGAAAACGGTATCATGATAAGTCCGGAGAGGAGCATAGATGCTATCATTACTATCAATAACATAAGAGCAACCCATCCCATATTTGACCAAAAGCCTTTGTGAGAGAGTGAGAATGTCCTTGAAATAGCATGTCCGATATCAGATCCTTCTGCCATCAGTACAGGCAAAATGAACATAAAGATCATTGCCAACCAGAATGCTGCGAAAATCATTCCTACAATAAATACCAGCAAACCGATAATGAGTGCGAATGAAGCCATGACCATGAATAATATCAGAATGATAAGGTAGGCCGGAAGGTATTTCAAAGATTTATATGCTGCTTCAAAAATACTAGGATGCTCTTCAAGAGGATTGAACATTATATAATACTGAAGAATTAAATTAAACACAAGGCTTATTGCTGCCATCTCAAGAAATGGTACCATCATGCTCTTGTATTTTTCCAGTAATTGCATAGGATCAGCGGAATAACTGGTAATATCTCCGAAATTCATCTGGGCTGAGATAAGCTGAACGCAAAGCGAAACTACAAACGAAGCCAGGAACAGTACTATGAAATTCTTTTTGTAGAAATCCCATAATGAGCCCATTACACTATCTAAAGTATGGATTCGGTAAAGCGGATGATTGGAGAAATTCGCCATTTTATTCTTATTAAAGTTTAACAAATTTAATATTTTACTCTGATTTTTCAATATTTGTAGTAAGGCAAGTCAGGCCAGATTTCCATTGGTGTAATCACCTTATTACTTATCGGCATTTATACTAATTTAGCAGTCTGTTAATACATTGAACAATGTCACGATATAAATTACTGATCGAATATGAAGGCACCCGCTACTCAGGCTGGCAGATGCAGAAGGGTGGGAAAAGTATTCAGGGTGAACTAATGGATGCCTGCAGGGAGCTCTTTGAAGAAAGGGTCCTCGATGTTTATGGCGCCGGGCGTACAGATGGTGGTGTTCATGCTATTGGTCAGGTAGCTCATCTTGAAGTCGATACTGATCTTCCGCCACTTAAAATAAAATATGGGATCAACGACAGGCTTCCGCCCGATATCTGCATTATTGATGTTGAAAAGGCTGCTGATAATTTTCATGCCCGTCACGATGCTGTTGCAAGAAGCTATGTGTACCAGGTAAGCAGGCGGCGGACTGCATTCGGCAAAAAGTTTGTCTGGTGGATAAAAGACCCTCTTTCTGCCGAGAGGATGAATGAAGCTGCAAAAATATTTACTGGACTCAAGGATTACCGCAATTTCACTGACAGCGAACAGGAGCAGAATTCAACCAAAACTGAAATAATTCATGCTGAAGTCGTTGAAGCCGGCAACCTGATACTCTTTCATGTTATAGGTTCTCATTTCCTCTGGAAGCAGGTACGGCGTATGACAGGAGTTCTTGTAGAGGTTGGCCGGGGAAATCTCTCATCTGAAGATGTTGCTTCATTTTTCAAGGGAAAGACTGATATTCCTGCCAAACTTACTGCACCTCCCAGCGGACTGTTTCTTGAAAAGGTTTGGTACAACCGAGATGAAATAGATTTTAGTGTAAAGCTTCTGATCAGGATATAATTATTTGAAGTGACTTTATTTCGTGTATTTCAACCTGAGGTTTACAGTATTGTCATAGACGAAATAGCATGCATTATCACATTGATCCTCAATATATTTTACGTGAGCAGTAATTGAGTTTACTGCGTAAAAGTATTCTCCGCTGACTTTGTAATACCTTGCTGTAAAAGTGAATTTTTTGTTCAGAGGAAGCGAACAAGTTGTACTTTTTCCAACTACGGTAAAGCTTCGGTAAAGTATACTGTCCTCAAGGTTGCCCTCAAACACATTAATAATTACAGGGTTATAATTATCGCTTAGCTTTATATCAACTGTTGCATCAGAAGGTTCATCCGTTTTGCATTTGGAACAATCAATGAGCAGAGTTGCCATATCTTCGCACGAGAACATCAGCACCAGGAAGATAAAAATGAGCACTCCTGAAACCTTTCTTAAATATTTATTTAATACCATTTGATATTTTTACCTTGAATCCTTGCTGAGTCAAAAAAGAACTTATGTGTATATCCAATCCTTAGCCACACAGGCCATATACCATAAAAACCACTGGTCATTAAGCTAATACCTGAATAAAAAACATTATTGTTATTCTCCAGTTTGAAAGTTAATTCCGGAATAATCTTGAATTTGCTCTCAGGTGCCTTCGATGTTCCTTTAAACTTGTTTCCAAAAAAGTACGCCCCTGATAAAGAAGGTGAGAAGGAAATATTGCCTTTATAAAGATTATTTGTAAGCATAAAATCCTTGAAAAATCCTGCATATGCAAGAGAGCTTTTATCCATATATTGAAAATAAAGATCAGAGCTTTCCTTTACCAGTACCCTGGTATACCATAGTTTTGTGTCAAATCCGATAATAAAACCGAAGTTTTTGAGTGGTTCCTTAAAAGCGAAGCTCAATCCGGTATAAATATCCCTGAGATTAAATTTCGAGGAAAATGATAAATCCATCTGGTTTAATTGTGCATGGTACCTTGAATGAAAATTATTAATTTCAAGAATAGGAATTATCTCCTTCCGTCCATAATTTGCAGCAACATTAAAATAATTTACCGCATCTCTGTCCTGATCACGCCACTTGTCTCCTTTCCTCAGGAGCCATTCAACTGCAGCTTTTTGATCATCTTTAATAGAAATGTCAAGTGCATCCCAATTGTAATTGTTTTTTTCATAGATATCGACTCCGTTTCTCATGAGCAGATCAAACATCAGAGTGTCTCCGTTCTGCGCTGCTATCAGGAATGGAGTATTACCTTCAGAATCTCTTGATTCCAGATTGGCTCCATTATGAACAAGCAATTCTGCTACATCATCATAGCCTGCCCATATTGCTGACATAAGCGGTGTAGTACCGTCATATGACTTTAAATCTGTTTCTGCACCATAGTATATAAGCATGTCAGTAAATCCGGTGAGGCCATAAAGTGAAGCATAATTCAGAGGAGTTGCCCCGTGCCTGTCCTGAAAATTTAAATCAGCGCCATGCCTGATAAGAGTTTCAACAATCGCCATCCCGATTGAATCGAGTAGATCATTCATAATGGGCGTATTAATGAGGTTGCGGCACTTAATAGCAATAAGCAGAGGAGATTCAGATTTCAGTGTTATTTTGTTGGGATCTGCATTATTGTCCAGTAATATATTCACTGTATTAAGATGGAAGGCTATAATTGCAAAAACAAGAGCTGTTCCTCCTTCTCCGGTTTCAGCATCTACTTGCGCTCCCTGATTTATCATCCTTGTAACCTCACCTGGATAACCCTTCGAAGCTGCTATCATAAGGTTATATTCCAGAGCTCCATTGTAAAAGAGGGGAAGATATTCNNTGCAAAGTTAAATTTTTGATTCTTTTTTTAATAGGTTACTGCACAATTGTTAATAGATTGTTATATTTTAAAATTTCGAGGAAAGTTAATTTTGTGTTTTAATGAAGGGCTGAACAGAATAGTTTCTACTTTTATGCCTTTAAATACATCTGTTTTGTCAAGGATAAGAAAAATACTTCTTGCAACTATTTTGGTTTCACTGGTAAGTTATAACCCCGGAGCAGTTGATAAAAGCGACAGGGTAACTGATAAGCTGGTCCCGGGTAATGTCAGACTGTCAAATTCATTATCGGAGGGTAAGGAATTTGACGGAGTTGAGAAGACTGTCTCTTCATTTATGCGAAGATGGTCTATTGCCGGTGCCTCTATTGCCATATCAAAGGATGGAAAACTGATTTATGCACGTGGATTCGGATTTGCCGATACAATTTCCCGCGAGCAGACTAAGCCTTATAGCAAGTTCAGAATTGCCAGCATTTCAAAACTCATTACAGCTGTAGCAGTTATGAAGCTTGTTGAAGAGGGTAAACTTACTCTTAACGAAAGGGTCTTCGGCCCTGATGCTATACTTAATGATCCATTCTTCAGCAACCCAAAGGATAAAAGAGTATATGGAATTACCGTGGCACACCTTCTGAGCCATGAAGGCGGATGGACTTCAAGATGGGGTGACCAGATGTTCATGCCAACAGTGGTTGCAGAGAAGATGGGAGTGAAACTGCCTGTTGATACCCGGACTATAATAAGATTTGCCCTCGACAAGAGACTTCACTTCACCCCCGGTACAGGAAAGGCATATTCAAATCTCGGTTACAGTATTCTTGGCCTGGTTATCGAAAAAGTCTCGGGAATGCCTTACGAAGACTATTGTAAAAAATACATCCTTGAGCCGATCGGGATATTTGATATGTCGCTGGCACACAACCTTCCGTCACAGAAAGCACCTTTCGAGGTTTCATATTATGAGCCTTCGGATGTAAGATTGAAACCATCAGTTTACGGCACCGGAGAACTGGTGGAGCCAAGTTACGGTGGAAATGACATTGAGGCTCTTGGTTCAGCAGGAGCATGGATAGCAACTGCTCCTGACCTTCTGCGCCTGATGCTTACTATTGATGGTTTCGCTTCTAAAAAGGAGATTCTTTCTGAACAAAGCATCAGATTTATGACCGACACAGAAAATGGATTTGCACCGGTTGGATGGAAAGGGATAAAAATTAACGGAGACTGGTGGAGAACGGGTTCATTCCCGGGGAGTGCAGGAATGATGAAAAGAGAATCTGACAGTACGGAGTGGGTGGTCCTGTTCAATTCAAGCGCATGGAATGGACCTGAAATTTATTCATATATTAACGGCATGATGTCTAGAGTTCTGTCGCAGGTGAAACAATGGCCGGGGAATGACCTTTTCAAATATTCTATGATGGTGCCTCTAAAAACAAGTATTGAGGATTCAATAGTAATAAAATAATGTGCTTCTCGGTAAATGTAAACCTGGTTAAGGAAGAGATCGAGGAAAGATATGGAGTGGATTTCCCCGGAAAATATCGCTATGAACCCAGTTATTATTACCATGCTTTCGGCCTTCCGGAAATACCCGCCATTTGCTCCGGTAATCAGGGTTCTGTTAGCATGCTGAAATGGGGACTTATACCCGAATGGGTCAGGAATGCTGAAGATGCTGAGGAGATAAGGTTTAGAACCTTCAACGCAAGAGCAGAGAGCATCAGTACAAAACCATCGTTTATATCTTCCTTTAACTCCAAAAGATGCCTGGTGCCCGTCAGGGGGTTTTTTGAATGGCAGCATGTTGGAAAGCAGAAAATCCCATGGTATATATACCTGCCAGATAATCAGATTATTACTCTTGCAGGTCTCTATAGTGAATGGACCCATACAGGTACAGGAGAAATATTATCGACATTTTCGATTATTACCACCGAAGCAAATGAACTAATGGCAGAGGTTCATAATTCCGGTAAAAGGATGCCTGCAATACTGGACAGAAATTGTGAGAAAAAGTGGCTTGATCTTTCATTATCAGGATCAGACGCGCTTGATCTTCTGAAGCCATATCCCTCTAAGAGATTGAAGGCGCATACGATCAGTCCGATTGTCAATAACAAATCTGCAAACAGAAATACTCCCGAAGTAATCAAACCATTTGATTACAAAGCACAAAATCTTCTATTTTAATCTACTGTTGTGCCTTTGCACCTTTACATAATTATTATTGCGCAACAAACTCATATGTAAGAGTACCTGTCTGAATTTTCGGTGAGTTGATGTCTCCATTGAACCTCGAAACCAATGCGGTGCTGACAGCAGTTTCTGCAAGACACGGGTCAGTGGCTGTACTGTTGGCTTCAATCACTTTTGCTTCCTCAACAATTCCCTCCTGGTTTACTGTTATTGATAATTCAATTCTGCCGGCACCCTGGCATTTATAGATCGGAATAGGCAGGTATGTATGAACACGGCCCACAAGAGAATAGTATATACGTGTCGGCCCCTTGTAATTTGATTCCATTACCTGCGATTCCCTTGGTTTTTCTTCTTTTATTGATTCACTTTTCTTATCGATCCGGACAGGTTCCTCAGGTTTTGTCTCATTAAGTCTCTTCTGCTCATCTATATAGTTATCTCTACCGAGTTTGCCATCCTTGATAAGCTCATCCTTGACCTTATCAATTACATCCGCAGGATTGATTTTTTCATCGGTTTTATTTGCCAGGTTCCTCGCGATATTCAGCATCTCTTTATCACCCTGGAGTACCCTTTCTATTCTGGTTGCCGGAAGCTCTACCAGCTTTTTCTTTACATCGGGCTCAGGCACCTGGACAAACTCTACATTGAATTCCTTTGTAATGTTCTTCTTCAGGGTTCCGATTTGATAAAGCATGAAAAGGATGGCAGCGATTAGATGTATTATCACTGTTCCAAGGATGCCGGCTACCTTGCCATCGTAATTACTCATAATCTGCGAAATTATAAATTATTGCTGTTACAATCTAACGGCGGTAATTTATAATTAATTTTACTCTTTATCAGTTCGGGAAAGAAACCTCAATGTTCATCGTTAAAAAATCAAAAGAATAATTCATTATGATACTCAAAATTATAAAAGACAGATGGAGCCCCTATTCCTTTTCTTCAGAACCTATTGATAAAATGAAGCTGGATAGTTTATTTGAAGCAGCTGGTCTTGCCCCATCATCAAATAATGAACAGCCATGGCTCTTCATTCATTCAACAAGGGAAGATGCAGGACTTTTTGAAACTTTCCTTGGTTTTATGGTTGAAAGCAACAGAATATGGGCGAAAAATGCATATTCAATTGCTATCAGCTTTGCTCGTTTGAAATCATCTTATAATGGTAAAACCAATAAATACGCTCTGCACGATACCGGAATGGCAGTTTCGAACCTTCTTGCGCAGGCCACATCTTTGGGGATATATGTTCACCAGATGGCAGGCTACTCAACCGAAAATGTAAAAGATTATTTTAAGCTCATGGATGATATTGTGCCTGTCGCAATAATGGCTATTGGCTATAGGGGACACGGGGAAAATCTTCCGTCTGAACTATATAAAAGAGACGAAAATAGAAGAGGAAGGAAACCAGTCAGCGAGTATTCATTCAGAAATGCTCTTCCTGAAAAATATGTAAATCCATGAGATTTATTATTTTTTGGCATGAGGATTCTTTTTCTTTTTAAGCACTTTTGCCGGCTCCGGCTTCTTGAAATTATGATTTTTAAAAAGTCCGTTTTTGACTCCTGTCACAAACTTGGCCCAGGCAAAAGGGTTCAGCAGGTTATTAATAGGGTACTGACCTCTTGTCGCCATTGCCGAGAAGTTCTGCTCCATAGCATACCTGTAACCTGTTTCCGGTGATATTCTTACACCAACCTGGTTATTGATTGCCACATATATTGATGCCATGTTTTCATTCATATTTTCAATTATCGGATCAACCGGAACTTCTTTTGTTATATCCTTAATGAATTCGCTATAGTTTTTCCATGGAAGGATGGTGACTGGTTCAATCTCTATCGTATCAATTTCGAGTACTATATCGGCAAGACAATGCTTTTCATTATAATCCGATGGAATAATAGTATGGTATTTCTTGTATCCCAATGCCCTGAAAAAGACTGTATCGCCCGGAGTACTTGTAATAGTATATATCCCGGAGCTTTCACTTATTGAGGCGCGGTACATCTTTTTTGAGATGACTGCAACCCCTTGTACAGGATTGAATTTGACATCTGTTATTATCCCGCTGAGCTGTACGAACTTTTCTGGCCCGTTATTCTGGCCGGACACTGAAATCAGCGGTATTATCAGGAAGATTGCACTATATAGAAACCTCTTCAATATTTTGATATAGCTATAGACGGAACATTATAAATAACGTCTGCAAATTAAACATTATTGAATGTAACGGTAAAACATTTAACTAAATTTTAATAAATATGATAAATCATTGTCTATCCTCAGCTACAGCTTCAATATTCTACATTATTGGATAGAACACGCTCAAAACCATAGGATTCTTATCATTCATCATTTTTAAATATCGAAAATATTTTAATATTTGTTAATTGAATTTACATAATAAATCTGATGGTTTGCCAATTATTTTTCAAATCGTCTGCATAGTTAGTTCATTGGTATTAAGGTATTTAAGTTCATATTTTATATTCAGTAAATGGATAAGTTATTATTATTGGGTGACGAGGCAATAGCCCAGGCTGCTATTGATGCAGGTTTAAGCGGAATGTATGCTTACCCGGGAACTCCGTCGACGGAGATAATGGAATACATACAGGCTTCAGGTGTAGCTTCCGATCGCAGAATACACAGGACATGGTCTTCAAACGAGAAGACCGCAATGGAGGCTGCCCTGGGGATGTCATATGCCGGCAAGAGAGCAATGGTCGCAATGAAGCATGTAGGCCTCAATGTCGCTGCAGACAGTTTTATTAACTCTGCCATAACGGGTGTAAACGGAGGCCTTATTGTG
>PMIG01000350.1 GCA_003157055.1 Bacteroidales bacterium
GAAAATTGGAATTGAATATGACCCTGAAGCAAAATATGTCCTCAATGGAGTAAATACAAATATTAACGCCAGTACTTATTTAGAAGTTAGATAATGAATAAGCATGTTGTTGTAATCGGAGGCGGTGTCGCCGGGATGGAAGCAGCCGGCCAGCTTATGTTATCAGGCTGCAGGGTGAGTCTGTTTGAAAAAGATGAAAAACCCGGAGGCCATCTGAATGAATGGTTTAAATTGTTTCCGGACAGGAGGAAGAGTTCTGAAGTGAAGGAATATCTCGATAGTTTAATCTCCGGGGAAGGGATTAAAATAATTACAGGGAAAACAATAGAAAAGATTGTGCAAGATAAAAACCAGTTTTGCATTTCAGACAAGGATGGTTCGGAATATACAGCTGATGCTGTAATCGTTGCAACAGGTTTCGATCTATTTAAGAGTGCCAGGAAAGAAGAGTACGGTTATGGAATCTATGATAATGTAATTACCTCAGCCGACCTTGAAGGTATGTTCAGGAAGGGAAGCATCACGCTTGTCGATGGCAGGACACCTGAGACAATAGGTATTGTTCATTGCGTCGGTTCGAGAGATGAAAAGATGGGTAACCTTTACTGCTCAAAGCTCTGTTGCGTTACAGCCGTGAAACAGGCAATTGAGATAAGGGAACATCTGCCTTCAGCAAAAGTTTTTTGTTTTTATATGGACATGAGGATGGGCGGTGCATATTATGAGGAGCTTTACCGTGAAGCACAGGAGGAATGGGGAGTAAATTTCATCAGGGGAAAAGTTTCAGAGGTAAGCGAATCAATAAACAACAGGCTTGTTATAAAGTCAGAGGATACTCTTGCCGGCAAGCCGCTTAAGATGCAGGTCGACATGCTGGTACTGATGGCCGGAATGGAAATGTCGGAAGGTGGCTTGAGATTAGCTGATTCATCAGGACTGAAAAGAGGCGATAACCGGTTCTTCGCACCGGCCGATCACCATTTTGGCAGCAACAAAAGCAATTTAAAGGGAATATATTATGCAGGCACATGTACGATGCCAATGAATATTACTGAAACTATCTCTCATGCAAGGGCAGCCGTTTTAGATGTAGTTGAATATTTAAGGGAAAATAAGGAATAAATGGATAGATTCGGTTTCTCAATATCAAAAGGACGCCAGATCGACTACGATGCCAATAGCAGGCATATAGCTGATTTTATTTCTGAACGGGAACCGAGTTTCAGGGTTTGCATCGAATGCGGATGCTGCTCGGCAACCTGCACGACCGGAAATTTTACCAATTTTAGTCTGAGGGAACTTCAGATCCTTCTGAAAAGAGGAGAGAATGAGAAAGTACGCGAGAGCATAAAGAAATGCATGCTTTGCGGCAAATGCATTCTTGTGTGTCCACGGGGGGTCAATACCCGCAACGTTGTAACCCTGGCCCGTCAGGCTTTTCAAAAATATCCGGCAAATGCAGTTTGATCCGTTTGTCATACCATTCAATATCGGGCTATACTTCATATTAATTTATGCAGTAGTTCGCTCTGTAATCTGGTTCAACGGTCTGTCACGTCCTGACAAGCTGAGGCTTCAACGTGGGTTTTTTGGCAAAACATTCGGACAAAGTATAAAAGAAATATTCCTTGAGAGCCTTATTCACAGGAAGATACTTAAATCAAACCCAAGGCTTGGATATATGCATATGAGCCTTGCCTTCGGCTGGTTCATTCTTATTTTATTTGGCACTATTGAAGCCGACGTTTTCGGTGCACATCATCTGAATGCCCCATATAAGGCAATTTTCTTTAAGTTCTTTTATCCTGAACATGGCCGTTTGGGTTTCGAAGCAGCTTATTCATTCCTGATGGATCTGATTCTTGCCTTTATACTCTCTGGACTTCTGCTTGCAATAATTAAAAGATTCTCATCGAAGGTTGTCGGTATGAAGAAAACCACCAAACTGAGGGTTCTTGATAAGGTAGCTCTCACTTCGTTGTGGCTGATATTCCCAAGCCGTCTTTTAGCTGAAAGCTTTACCAGCGGCGCTTACGGCACAGGCAGCTTCCTTACCGGTTCGCTGGGTTCTGTACTGGCCTCTTTTCTTCCGGCCCAGGAAATGGCCTATCCTTTCTGGTGGCTCTATTCTCTTTCACTTGGGACTTTTTTCATTTTGCTTCCCCTTACAAGATATATGCATATACCGACTGAGCTGTTCCTGATATTTGCCAGGAATTCCGGGATCAAAACCGGCGATCAGCCCGGAGCATTCAGGGAGATACAGATATATTCCTGCTCTTCATGCGGAATCTGCATAGATGCCTGCCAGCTTAATTTCTCAGCAGGAATTACAAATATACAGTCTGCATATCTTATGAAGGGTATACGAAACAATGAAAATGTCAGCGATATTGCCTTTAACTGCCTGATGTGCGGTAGGTGTGATCAGAAATGTCCTGTTGGTATTGAACTGACACCCCTCAGAATGCTCAGCAGAAGAGCAGGGGAGACTGTAGAAAGCGAGCAAACTATCTGGCAAAAATATTTTCCGGAAAGGCAAAGCGTCATGCCTGCCAGACTCGTACCTGATCCTTCTTATGCCTTTTTAAAACAGTATGAGCCGGCGAAAACTGATGTAATTTATTTTGCCGGGTGTATGACTCATCTGACACCTGCAATTAAAAATTCAATGGTCGCAATTCTTGAGGCTTCGGGGGTCAGTTATAATTTTCTTGATGAAATGGGAGGAGTCTGCTGCGGCAGACCACTGATGCTTGCGGGCCAGGACAGGGAAGCAAGGGAGCTGATTAATCATAACTCGCAGCTGATCTGGAAGTCAGGTGCACATACATTAGTTACTTCATGCCCGATCTGCTATAAAGTATTTAAAGAGAGCTATTATCTTGATGTAGAAGTACTTCATCATTCACAGTTAATTAAGAACCTGATTGAAGATGGCTCTCTTAAGCTTAATTTCCTTCGCCGTAAAGTAACATATCATGCTCCATGCGAGCTTGGAAGGGGTTCCGGAGTGTACGATGAACCTAAAGCGGTGCTCAGGTATGTGGCAAGGCTTCAGGAGACGGGTTTTGAGGATAAAAATTCTCTTTGCTGCGG
>PMIG01000031.1 GCA_003157055.1 Bacteroidales bacterium
CGCAAGATCATCGTCGACACATACGGCGGTCACGGTGCACATGGCGGCGGCGCATTCTCAGGCAAGGACTCATCGAAAGTCGACAGGTCGGCAGCATACGCTGCACGCCATATTGCCAAGAACCTTGTGGCAGCAGGAGTGTGCGACAGGGCGCTGATACAGGTAGCTTACGCTATCGGAGTAGCCCAGCCGGTCGGATTATATGTTAACACTTTCGGGACTGCAAAAGCTAAAGATTTAAAAGGCAGGATACTTAATGACGGAGCCATATCAGAAAAGGTAAAAGCCCTTTTCGACATGCGTCCTTATGCAATCGTGAACAGGCTCGGGCTCAAGAACCCTATTTTCCTTGAAACAGCATCATACGGGCATTTCGGCCGTGATTACTTTGAAAGGAATGTTGAAGTTTATTACGAGGTTCCGGGCAGCAAGCCGAAATCACTTAATGGCAACGGCAGGAAAGCATGGGCCAAGAAGGTGGGATTCTTTGCATGGGAAAAGCTGGATTACGTTGAGAAGATAAAAAAAGCCTTCAAATTTTAATTTAACAATCCAGTATAAATAAATATATGTCTTTGATGTCTTTACGTCCGCCGATTTGTGGACTGTCTTGCTCCCTTTGGTCGCTTGTCTTGAGGTCAGGACAGCGAAGCATAAAGACATAAAAAGACGGAGTCACGAGAATTCGGGACGACAGACAGGGCGAAGCCCATGACATTTTCACAAACTTTTATTTTCTTTTAGCTGATAACTAAAAAGCTGCCTTAACTATACTTGCAATATTATCGGCACGGCCAAGGGTATAGTAATGTATTCCGGGAACACCATCTTTGATCAGCTCCTTCGATTGCATGGTTGCCCATTCGATACCGGCTTCACGCGCTTCTTTATCGGTGGCACATTTCCTGATGGCATTCACAAGGTCGCCCGGCAGATCAATATGGAATGTCTGCGGCAGCAGCTTAATATCATTCAGTGCCGTTATGGGCTTGATACCTGCAACAATGGGCACGTTTATCCCCATCTTCCGGCATTCGTCGCGAAAGCCGAAGAATTTAGAATTATCGAAGAACATCTGTGTAACTATATAGCTGGCACCGGCATCGACTTTAAACTTCAGGTTCTCCATGTCGATCTGCAGATTGGGAGCCTCGAAATGCTTCTCCGGGTAAGCAGCAACGCCTATACAGAATCTGCCCGGGGTGGTATCCTCGAGCGACTCCTCGATATACTTTCCGTTATTCATATCCACGATCTGCTTTACCAGCTGCCAGGTGTGAGTATGACCATCCTTTTCGGGGATAAATGTCCTGCTTCCCCTTTGCGGATCACCCCTCAACGCCAGCACATCATCGATGCCAAGAAAGCTCATCTCTATAAGCACATTCTCAGTCTCCTCTCTTGTGAATCCGCCGCAAAGCAAATGAGGGACGACAGTGATGTTATACTTGTATCTCACGGCTGCTGCCAGGGCAATCGTCCCGGGACGGAGACGCGTTATCCTTTTTTCAAGAAGACCGTCGGGACGCTCCCTGAACATTATCTCGTTGCGATGAGTAGTAAAGTTGATGTATGCAGGCTCGAATTCAGCAAGCATGTCGATTGTCGCATAAACCTTTTCAATGCTATGCCCTTTCAGGGGAGGCAGCAGCTCGAAAGTGAACAGCGGACCCTTTGCGTTTTTTATCTTGTCAATAACACTCATATTCTTTCATTATAAGTTGGGAGCAAGCCATTTTGCAGCCTCTCCGACGGTCATCTTTTTTCTTGATGCGTAATCCCCGAGCTGATCGCGGCTTATTTTGCCTATGCTGAAGTAGGAGGAGGCAGGATGCGAGAAGATATACCCGCTGACAGTTGCAGGAGGTGTCATGGCAAAGTTTTCAGTGAGCCCGACGCCAAGAGTTTTCTCTGCATCGAGAATATCGAACAGAACCCTCTTTTCGGTATGGTCGGGACAGGCCGGATATCCGGGAGCAGGCCGTATACCTTTATATTTCACTGCCAGCATTTTTTCAATTGACAGGTTCTCATCCTTTGCGTAGCCCCAGTATTCTTTTCTGATCTTTTCGTGAAGCCATTCGGCAGCGGCTTCAGCAAGGCGGTCGCTAAGTATCCTTATCATTATCGACGCATAATCGTCCTCTTTGTATTTTGAATATGCATCATTACCGATGTCGGCAGTAACAACAAACAAACCGATATAATCGGTCAGTCCCGACGATCCGGGAGCGATAAAATCAGAGAGGGACAGGTTGGGAACGCCTTTTTCCTTCAGCTCCTGGTTCCTGAGAAATCTAAGGAAAGCTTTCGGCTCATACTTTTTCTCATCAATAAAAACCCTAACATCATCACCCTCTGAAACAGCAGGATATAATCCGGCTATTCCCCTTACCGATACGATCTTTTTATCAATTATCTCCTTCAGATAATATTGAGCGTCGTCAAACAGTTTTTTTGCCTCTTCTCCCTTGACCGGGTCGCTGAAGATGGCAGGATATTTCCCGGAGAGCTTCCATGCAAAGAAGAAGAATGTCCAGTCGATATAACCGGCCAGCATGCGGATATCTATATTCTCAATCAGATGGAATCCGGGCTTATCAGGCTTTTGTATAGTGAAGCTTTTCCAGTCAGTAACCAGACGATTTTTCCTGGCTGTCTCAAGCGGGACCAGATTTCTCTCATCGCGCTTAGCGGCATGATCTTCCCGCATCTTACGGTATTTCACAGAAACGGAATCTATATATTCAT
>PMIG01000320.1 GCA_003157055.1 Bacteroidales bacterium
GCGGGCTATTCGTGCATAAAGATGTTCTTGATCCTGACAAACTGCCGCAATTGCCCCCAAAGGAGGTGAACAATGAGTGAAAAGTTTATCAGGGTGATACGTGCCGATGAAATTGCTCCCGGTGGAATGAAAGCTGTGGAACTTGACGGAAACGAGATCGTTATCTGCAACTCCAGCAAAAAATACTATGCCATACAGAGACGCTGCGGCCATATGAATGCTCCTCTTGAGATGGGTACACTTGATGGTATATATCTTACCTGCCCCATGCACTGTGCCCAATTCGACATTATTAACGGTGAAGCCCTCTCCGGACCTATTCCATCGGATATCGGTCATGAGATTCTACCGCCGTTTCTTGGCGAATACCTGCATAATATTGAAATGCTGATGAAGCATGTTCGTACAGAATCCATCCGCACTTATGAGACAAAACTTGATGATGGTTGGGTTCAGATCAGGCTATAATTTATGCTGAGACTGCATACGCCGGTTAATATGACCACATTCCGCCAGGATATCTTAATAAAAGCTTTTAATATTATCAATCAATTTAAACTCGATAGGAATACTGAAAGCCGTCGAAATAGACTCGCCCCGATCCAGTAAATCATCGTCGTCGTTTTCGATATACCATTTAATGACGAGCTCTTTCGATTGCTGCCTGACTTGTGAAAGCCTTCTGAGAATAGAAGTAAGAATTATTGTATTAAAGCTATTCAGATATTCCAATGCAATGATGACCTCAGTCGATTTAACAGGATTTAGAAGGTAAACATCAATCCAATTGGTTATCTGTTCAGGAACCGTTCTCAGGTTTTCATCTATTGCCCGTCCAGTTATCTTAATAACTCCAGCAGGATTAAGAAGAACGTCAGGACTCTTGTCAGTAGGTAAAATATGAACTTCTTCGATTTCCATTTCTTAAATATATTAATGATTTTACCCTGTTTAAATAAAATATCACAATATCATTTAATATATCAAATTTCATAAATATACTTCAATTAAACAAACTATTGATCAGTTATAAACAGGCGGGAATATTTTGTTGTATGAAGGAATGCTAATATTCGTCATTTCCCGGTTATATAAACCACTTTTTCTCTGCTGCTTAATTATTGTATGGTTTTTTCTTTTTCCGGTCTCTTATTTTTAAAACTTTTTATTATGCCGAGTATCAGAAAAGCTATACAGATCCCTGTAATGACGCCGATAGTTAAAGATAATATAATCAGTGAAACTGGGTTGACTGCGTAAAAGAGCAACACTGTCAGTATTAAGCATATAATTACAGCCAGGAAGGATGCAACAATTATTAAAGTTTTATTCTTCATCTTTTTGGAAGGTATTACCGAAGAGGGGCTGGTTATTGCAAAGATTAATTACAGACCTGTTATATCAGGCTNNTCAAGCTCATGTTTTTCTTCATCTTTGGAGATTCGTTTTGCTATTGCCTTGTTGAATTCCTCAGCCTGTACATCCCTTTTAAGAGAGTACTTTTCCCTGCGATTGACAGCAGCTATTAAATTCTCTTCTTTTATAAGCGGAATAGTTATCTCATCTTTCATAATACAATGATTTAAATTAATCGTACTAAGCATTCCTGATCTGTTGTACAAAAAACCTGCATCAGAAGGGTTTCAATTGATATTCTTTTAAGCCCTGATGTTTATTGGTTTTAGTGCACAAAGATACAAATAAGTACGGTACGAAATACAATTGCCTTATTTGTTGGTTTCCGGATGAATATAAATTACATCTTCCTTCATTTTAACCACCTTCTCCTTCTCTATGTGATTTGCAATCAACACGCCGATGGCAATGATGATCGCAAGGACAAGAAAGATCAGGAAAGGCGGACTTTTTATCAATTCCAGAAGGAATGAATTCTTTTTCATGAAAGCAGGATATTGAATGAAACACGTTGGCAGGTATAAATTTATTAAACAAGATCATACAAAGCAAATATTTTATATGTCTTTTATTACCAGAACCTTCAGTGAATTAACCCGCTTTTACTGCCAGTCTGAAGAAGCTGAAGTTTACTCCGCCGTAATTGCGATGCTCAAAAAAGAGATTATGACCTCCGAAGCTCATGTCCCTCGGATGCTCAAGAATAAAAATTCCGTCCTCCTTAATTATACCTGAGCCGGCAATAAGGTCCGGTATCTCCTTAAGCCATGACAGCTCATAGGGGGGATCGGCAAAAACGATATCATACTTTGCGCTGCACGTTTTCAGGTATGCCTTAACATCAATATGAATTGCCTTTATGTTGCTGAATTCCAGCTCTCTGATGGTCTTCCTGATCCCTGCAATGTGCTTAATGTCTTTCTCTACAAGATGAATCTCCTTTGCTCCCCGGGATGCAAATTCATAGCTTATACACCCGGTTCCGGAAAAAAGATCAAGCACTGTAATGTCTTCAAAATCAACCCTGTTGCTCAGGATGTTGAAGAGTCCCTCCCGTGCAAAATCGGTGGTAGGCCTTGCCCTGAGGCCTGATGGTGGAGTGATTCGCCTTCCCCTGTATTTTCCTCCGATTATTCGCAACTGGTTACACTGAAAAGGTTAATATACTTGTGAAGACCGATATCGTTGAATACGTAGCTGAAGGTGAAATTCCCTGACGGCTCAATGAATTTCAGGTTTCGTATATATAAGGCAAAATTTGAATAAAGGTCATCGAATTTCTCAGTTGTACCTGTGAAATGAATCGTTTCTTCGTTGCTTATTCCCTTGCTTTTAAAGAGATTCAAGACATAATATAGGATATCCGTTATATTCCTGAATCTAAATGTGTTGCTGAAGGTCAGAGTGCCTCGGTCAAAAATAAAAATATTGAAATACTCTCTTTCGACATGAAGGTGGATATAATGCCCGGAGCTGCTTTTGCTTTTATGGGCAATCTGTGCAAGAAGAGGTTTTGTATGATGGAAGGGGTGAATGGCCGGAAAGAACCTTTCCCGGAGGTCAAGAAATGGTTTGATGACAGAGAAAACGATAAAGGCATCAGGATCAGCGATCTTGTTTGAAAGTATCACATCGTTTTCATCTTTTATCAGGTTGAAGCTGAAGTACTCATCCTTCTTTGCAGGATCGAAAAGCGGTGCCGGAACAAGCGTGAATTTAGGTGAAGGGAAAACCATATTCACCTTTTTGTATTTCTTCAGAAGAAAATCGTCCTTGCTGATGATGTCGGCGACCTGATCTGCTGTAAAGTACATATTTTCATCAGGTTCCGATGAGCGAAGCAAGATATATTTATTCCTGATAGTATCAAGCAGCGTGAAGGCAAAGCCGTCCTGGCTCAACTGCATCGACAGGTCGTAATTCTCTGTTGAGTTTATGTCAAGAGTCTCATCAAATAGTTCCAGGAACGGCATTCAATAAATATTATTTATGAACAAATATATAGAATATGTTTCAAAGTCTCACTTGTTAAATTCATCCTTTGTGACCCTTTGTGATTACCTTTGTGTCCTTTGCGGTTCAACTTACTTCGTAACCACAAGGAGCACGAATTATGCGGGAAACGATTATTTATAATAACCTCTGTAAAAACCTTGGCAACACGCCTACTGATGACCAGTCGGCAGCTCTGAAAAAGCTGGCGTCCTATATATGCGACAACAATAACGACACGATATTCCTTCTTACCGGGTATGCTGGTACCGGCAAGACCAGCGTGATCAGCTCGGTGGAGAAGACACTTGATCTTCTACGCATGAAATCGGTTCTGATGGCACCTACGGGTCGTGCTGCAAAAGTACTGGCCAGCTATGCCGGCAAACCGGCCTTCACGATCCACAAGAAGATATACAGGCAGAAATCGTCAAAAGACGGTTTTGGAAGCTTCATGCTCGACAGGAATATCAGCAAAGATACCTGGTTCATTGTCGATGAAGCTTCCATGATATCCAATACTTCCAATGAAAGTTCTCTTTTCGGCACCGGCAAGCTGCTCGATGACCTTGTCGAATACGTTTACTCAGGCAGGGAGTGCAAGCTTATCCTCGTTGGCGACAGTGCCCAGCTTCCTCCGGTCGGTTCAGCTCTTAGCCCGGCACTTGATCCATCTGCTCTCGGGGAATTTGGCTTCGGACTTATCACCTCGGAGTTG
>PMIG01000220.1 GCA_003157055.1 Bacteroidales bacterium
ATAAGGTCCTGCCCTCCTCCATCACTGGGATGTGCTTTCCCGGCATAGATAAACTGTACAGGCTTCTCCGGATTATTGACAATCCTGGCAAGCCGGTCAAGGTCCCTGAATAATAATGAAGCTCTTTTGTAAGTGGCAAAACGCCTTGCAAATCCAATTGTAAGAGCCTTCTCATCAAGATGGCTGCTTATGTTCAGCAGGGTGCGGGGACTGACATGCCGCTCTATCATATCAGTTTGAAGTCTCTTGCGTATATTATCGAAGAGGCTCTTTTTCAAGCCTTTCTTTAATTCATATATCTTTTTATCATCAACATTGTAAAGTCTCTCCCAAAGGCTCCTGTCAGTCTGATCAAAATTATCTGATTTTGTTATATCCTTATATACCACTTCCCATTCAGGAGCTATCCAGGTAGGATGATGAACTCCATTGGTGACATAGCCAATAAATAATTCATCCTTGAGAAATCCCGGCCATAGCTTGTTGAACATAACCCGGCTTACTTCCCCATGAAGTTTGCTCACACCATTCACCTCCTGCGACATTCTTGTAGCCAGAAAGCTCATATTGAACTTCCTGTCGGCGTCACCTTCGCACCTACCAAGGGCCATGAGCTCATCCCATGAAATATTGAGACGGCTGGAATAATGGGAAATGTATTTTCTCAGAAGATCTTCATCAAATGCATCATGTCCTGCAGGCACGGGAGTGTGAGTAGTGAAGAGGGTCGAAGCCCTGACTGCCTCAAGTGCCTGGCTGAAAGTCAGGTGATATTCCTCGATAAGTGTCCTTAGTCTCTCAAGGCTAATGAATGCTGAATGACCTTCGTTACTATGAAATAGATCTGGTTTTATATCCATTGCTGCCAGGGCCCTTATTCCTCCAATTCCGAGGATTAGCTCCTGGCGAAGCCTGTTTTCAATATCTCCGCCATATAAATAATGGGTAATCGTTCGGTCTTCCGGCGTATTATCATCAAAATCAGTATCGAGCAGCACAAGCTTTACCTTGCCAACCATAGCTTCCCAGACACGGATCTTAACAGTTCTGCCTGGCCATACCAGACTTACTGACAGATGATTGCCACTGGAATCTTTTATAGGTTTTATAGGTAGCCTCGAGAATTCCTCGGCTTCATAAATTGCAAGCTGCTCTCCTTTCGGTCCCAGCTTTTGCGTAAAATAACCATATCTGTAAAGAAGGCCTATTCCGATGATATTGACATTTGAATCACTCGCTTCCTTAAGGTAATCGCCTGCCAGAATTCCAAGACCGCCTGAATAAATCTTCAGACATGGGTGAATCCCGAACTCCATGCTGAAATATGCTACGGCAGGCATTTCAGGATCTGCAGGACGATTTAAATATTCCGTAAATGCTTTATATACTTCATTAAGGGATGCAATAAATTCATCATCATCCTCAAGGATCATCATCCGCTTATAGTCAATCTTTTCCAGAAGCAGTTTAGGATTGTGCTTAACCTCCTCCCAGAGTGAAGGATCCATGCTCTTAAAAATAGCTTCGGCTTCAGTATTCCAAGACCACCACAGGTTATTTGCAAGTTCCTTCAGCGATGCAAGTTTTTCCGGGACATCACTCTGAACATAAATATCTTTCCAGACCGGAACCTGGTGAGGTTTTCGTACCTGAAGCCCTGGAGCTTCTACAAATCTTACAAATTCCCTTGGTTCCTCTCTTCTCTCACTGCTGCTGATAAGAGCCTTATCGTAAGCACTAAAATAGTACTGAACCAGAGAGTCCCACATCGCTATGCGTGAAATCTCGTGAGCCTTTTTTCTTGCCTCAGCGATATCGTCATCGCTTAACCCGATGAACATGGTTATAAAATCTCTTATATCCGATACGACTTTGCTCTGATTATCATCAGTCCTTTCAATAACTGCAATTCCATTCCCGGGTTCTTTAAAATAACTCCTTACCCAGAGTCCGAATCCCGACAAAGATGTTGTTATGGTTGGAATTGAGAACATCAGGCTTTCAAGAGGTGTATAACCCCATGGCTCATAATACGAGGGGAATATAGTCAGATCGAATCCGATCAACAGATCAAAGTATGGCATATTGAAAATGCCGTCGTTGCCATTCAGATATGATGGCACAAAAATTATTTTAACCTGCGATTTCTGGTCGTTATTCAGATTATCTGCTGCAATACGCTGCAAAACCGGGTCAGTAGCCGGATAGTGAAGACTATGGGTCAGAAAGCGATCACCGCTATTTGCAGCTCCGTTATTATAAAGAAAATCAATCAGATCCTGTCGCGGGCCCTTATGATAGGCAGGCATAAGAATGAAAGCAATGCATTCCTTCTGAACTTTATCCTTCCTGCACAGTTCTCCCAGTGAATCGATAAAAATATCAACACCCTTGTTTCTGAATTCATATCTTCCGCTATTGGCAATGAGGACTGCATTATCAGAAATCTTATAGCCGAGAACGGCTTCTGCAACTTTTCTCAACTTATCTCTTGCCGCACTCCTTTTGCCACCAAATTCATCGATACCGGGGACAAATGAATCTTCAAAACCATTCGGTGTGACAATATCAATATCCTTCCCAAGGAAATGGCTGCACTCTCTTGATGTGATCTCACTTACGGTGGTGAACACATCGGCTTCAGCTGCTGATAATTTTTCGAGTGACTGCTTTGCCACAACATTGAATTCGCGTGCCACCTGGACAGGATTATATTCTTTCATCTTTCCATAAAGGGGCCTGTTGTTTCCGGCTATGCACCTACCGAGCACCGTGGCGTGCGTCGTAAATGAGGTGGCAACCCAGGGAGCTTGTTTTTTCAGGTAGAGAATACCTGTTCCTGTCATCCACTCATGAAACTGTGCAATAATATTGGAATGTTCATGGTAAAATGATGTAAAACTTTCAATAAGCTTACCTGCGGCAAATCCGAAGAGTGCAGGTTCGACATAATCCCACTGTCCCGAAATACTGTCAAGCTTATAAGTTTCCCAGAATGTCGCAAATATCTCATTTTGCTGTCCAAAATAAGGTGTGAAATCTATCAGGATCACAATAGGCTTCCCTGCAATATTCCATCTTCCTGTCTTTACGCGGAGACCTTCAGCTGCAGCCCTGCCTTTCCATTCGACGAAAAGGGATTCGTCGGTAATAAATTCAGGATTTTTGACATCTTCTCTCCATACATCTGGACCTATAAGGATATAATTATCTCCAAGCTCCTCAACAATATTAAGAGCCTTGGTAGAGATTACAGTGTGTATTCCGCCAACTTTGTTGCAAACCTCCCAGCTGGTTTCAAAGATAAATTCAACCTTCATTTCAGACATTTATTAAAATATTTCTTGTTTCCTGTTTTTATTTTTTATTCCCCGATTTGGTGGTTTTCTTCACAGCTGTTTTCCTTACCGTAATCTTTTTCCCGATTTTTATTGGAGCAGTTTTTTTGACATAACTTCTGGTTTTTTTGGCAGGAGTAGCAGTTTTACCTGGTGATGGCTTTTTAAGAGCATTTTCTGTAATCCTGGCAGCCAGTTCTTTCAGCGAAGTCCCGGGTTCCTTTATAGCTGATTCAATTTTTTTGTCTTGTTTCCGTAATTGTTTCTTCCCAAGCTTAACTATTTCTTTGGCCTGTTTTTCGATTATTTCATCCTTTCCCTTTATCGCTTCCTCGAGTTTTGATATCATCATCTGGTCATCTGTATCAGGGAAGAATCTCTTAATCCTTATCTCAAAATCGCTCAACACGTTCATATAATTCATAAAAGCATCATATGGAGTCTCATAAGGGTTAAAATATGCATGAACGGCACCATCGGAAAAGAATTTGGTCGCCATGTAGTAAAAATGATCGCTTGATTGCAGGTATTCCCAGTCCTTGTTAATCTTATCATCGTTGCACTTTTTGACTTTCTCAGAGAGGGAATAGAGCTTTTCAAAAGAAGCAGTTTGCAACTCATTACCCAACCAGGCAGTTATATCGCGTTCTTCGTCTGCCCAGGATATGGGAGATGGAACACTTATTGCCGAAACCGGCTGCAGCATATCTGCAACCTCAGATGGCGTCATAAATTTAAAAGGAGTCTTTTTCAGGACTGCTCCCGGAAGATGCTGAAGAAAATCAAATATTCCGGTCTCTTTCCAATTATGCTCACCGAATGTCTCATAATCGAGAAATATATTAACAAGTTCGCTGCTGGGAGCCAGCTTGTTAAGCCATGATGCATACTTTTCGGCAGTCAGAGGCCAAGCGCTCCATTGCCTGTTTGAAAACCTGAATGCTATATCATCGCTGAGGACAAAGTTCCTGAGCAGAACCTTGAGTCTTGGATTTATAGCATTACAGTACAAAAAATTTGGGCTCTTCCATCCAAGAACGTGCTTTGCTCCTTCGGTAAGGATTGATTTGTATCCCATATCTGCAACCCACGACCCTATCTGGTCTGAATAAATCAGTTCCGTATTGCGGAAAGAGGTGGGTTC
>PMIG01000123.1 GCA_003157055.1 Bacteroidales bacterium
GTTCTGGTTGCCGCCGCTCCATTGGATCTGAACGTAGCGTTAAAATCTTCCCCAACCATGCTGATGTCATGGTTTAACGGATCCGAAGGCGGCAACGCAATTGCTGATGTTATACTTGGTAATGTAAATCCTTCCGGGAAACTGCCGTTTACTTTCCCGGTCGCATTAAATGATTCTCCCGCTTTTGCTCTTGCCACTTTCCCGGGAGACAGTACCGCTAATTATAAAGAGGGATCTCTTGTTGGTTATCGCTGGTTTGAAACCAAAAATATCAAACCTCTGTTCTCTTTCGGATTTGGACTCTCCTATACACAATTTGCCTATAGCGGAATCAAAACTGATAAAGAAAAATACAGAAGTGATGAAACTATTCAGATTTCCATGGATCTGAAGAACACCGGGAAAAGAGAAGGAGATGAAGTGGTACAGCTTTATGTTCATCGTATTGATTCAAAAGTTGAATGGCCGGCAAAAGAACTGAAAAGCTTCAGCCGTGTAACACTGAAACCCGGGGAAACCAAAAAAGTGACCCTGTCCGTGCCTGTCAGTCAGCTAAGATACTGGGATGTGAAGAGTAATGACTGGCAACTCGAAAATGGAGAAATCCAGCTTATGGTCGGATCTTCATCCTCTGATATACGTCTGACCAAAAATATAGAGATTTAAGCTCGCCACCTGTACCAATAGCGATATCATTCAAATATATTTCTTACTTATAGTTGCATTTTATTTATAACTATATAAAGTGACTCTAATGATGTTGTAGCCGGCTCCCAGCCTGAGGTTTCTTCCCTGTCCTGTATCATCGCCTGCCAGTCTTCGCCCCGGGATCCATTTACCTTCAGCAAAAGTTCCCTCCTCAACTGTAGCTAATCCTGTTTTAAATTCAGGATTCTTTTGTGAAAGAGTAATTGACAAACCAGTTCCTCCGATGTAAAACTCGTCGGCGGTAGTCATAATAAACAAGGCTGCCCCCAGATCAGCACTTCTGCTGTTTAAATTGAAAGGATCGAACCGGAGGTCCGTATGGAAGATGTAATCGCCGAGATTAATATTCTCAGAGGGATTATCTTTAGTTAATAATACAGCACCTATAGAATTCATCCCCTGACGTTCTCCGATCAAAGGCATCAGCTGAGAAATCATATTGTAACACTGCGACAGTTCATCACCTGCCTGTATACGCCGTTCAATGCCGAAGGGTGAAAAACCTAACGCATTATGTTGTCCGACTGCAAAAATCAGATTGGCTGCTCCCTCGGCACCGCTGCCTGTTTCAGGGATGAACAAGGAATTACCTTCGCGGGTGAATAGTCCAGCCATATAAGCAAAATCAGGGCGGTACAGATCAGGACAAAGGATGTCAATTGACGGGCCGCCGGCATGCCAGATATCGAAAACCTGCGGGAGAGGTCCGCCGCTAGGGTAAGTGCCTGGCCACGAATGTTCCCTCTGCTTCAGCCAGGCATTGACAAACATTGGTATCGGGTACTTGGCTTTTCCTGCTTCAACTACCTTATTAATATATGTTGCATAGTACCAGGCCATAAAAACTTCGTCGGAATAATAAGGATAAGTCACCAGAGCTTCATCCTGTTCTTTCTGAGTCATCGGGGGTACGAGATTCCGCACCGGCATCACAAGTCCTTTTGGTTTTCCAGGACCAAATACCTCTTCCCAGGTTCCTGCCGTTTTAGATCCGTTGGCTTTCCATGCTTCCTTTAATTCAGGAACGAGGTTTTCTTTGTTTTTTTCTATATAGCTCATTAATTCCTGAGGAACGGGTCCATTATAAGCTTTATTCGCAAAGTCTGAACGGTCGCGGGAATCGAGCAATACTCCGACTTCATTTTCAACCTGAATCATTATTACCGTATGCTGGCTGCTGTCGACTTCCTTAATGTATTTCATCAGGGCAGCAAAAGCACGTGTATCAGCATTGCAGTTCTCTTCACTCAACGGGGTTAATAATTCGATCGGATCATTTTCGTTTATCTCAACTCTGGGGAATCGTTTATAGTCCTTCTTTACCCAATCAGGAATATAACTTGACATGCCGTTCTTCCAGCTCGCAAACCAGATGAAAATCAATTTCAAATTATTCTTCCTGGCATCAGTTATTACTGAGTCGACAATTTCAAAATTGAATTTTCCTTCCTGCGGTTCGACCATCGCCCATGATACACCGGCTATAACCGAATTAAGATTACTTTTGGTCAATATCGGCCATATCGGTTTCAGATAGTCGAGACTTGTGGCGGCATTATTGGTCAGTTCACCACATAGGGCAATAAATGGTTTCCCGTCAACAATAAATTGAGTAGCATTTCCTTTTTTATCAAGATGAGGTATTCCATTCTGCGCAGTCTGAGATTGCTGCTTGCAGGAGAATGAGACCAGGCAAATCAGGATAAATAAACAAATTAGTTTTGTATTCATGATTCTTTAAATTATATGGGCAGGTTTAAATTAGCGATTATTTTTCACATCCGGATTATACATAGGTTTAACTTTGTTCGAATAAGCATCAGAATCAGGGGGGATACTTTTGACTTGTTTTATTATAAGATTATCAAACAGTGCAATATTGCTGGTCTTATCTTTGCTTCCTGAAACCAGACCAGCCATACCTTCTGCGAAGATGGAATCAGATGCTGAAAGTATCAGGTTATTATTTACAAAACCTGTGATAGTATTTCCAGAAAAACGTAACATTAGAGTGAGCCAATGGGCTGCTGAAATACCCGATGCCTTTCCTGTTGCTATCAGAGTACCCATTTCATTATTCTTTTCATCCTGTTTTGAGATATACAGGGAACAAGTGCCGTCGGCCGACAAATTCAAATAATATCCGCTTGGTTTGCATCCGTAGCCAGTACCCGTGCCAGTGATATGGCCCATAACACCTGCCCAACCTTCGCTACTGAGATAAACATCAGCGCTGATCTCATAGTCTTTCCAGCCAGGGTCCCCGATAATAGTATATGGCATCCATTCGGGTGCCCAGCTCTGAGCTCCGGACTCGATAACCTGACGCAGGCATTTGCCTTTATTGTCTGGCCTTTCGGCGATTTCAAATACTCCTGCAATATCAGCGGTATAATGTGGCAGATACCCCCACATCTTAGCATCCCCTTACTCTTCAAATGTTTCATAATAGGGGAATGGAAATGGTTTAGAAGCCGGGATACGGGCAAATGATCCTTTTTGCTGCCCAGTTGTCGTAGATAAAGAGTAAATGGAATTGGGCTCGAAAGTAATCTCAAAAGAGCCATTGACCGGAGTGATATCGTTAATTCTGACAAACTGCTCCTGAGCGTTGCTTCGCCAGACACACATTTTGCCGGAGGATAATCCTCCACTGACTTTAAAGGTAACTTTCTGATCTGCCTTAGCATTTTTTGTTTCGACAATAATGCTATAATCATTCCCGGGCGATTTCAATGTAACAAACGTTCCTCCGCTATCGAGTTTACCACATGCCCCATTCAGGTACTTCCAGCCAGTCTTGCAAAATTGTCCGTAGTGAGCGTATCCCCAAAGTACAGGCCGTAAATAATAATACCCTGACCAGGGTTCGCGCGCTACCATAATGGCAGGATCCTCCGGGAATGGTTCAATGCCGTATGTGGAAGCAACAAGGAACCAGTTCACTATCATGGTTGCTCCGCTTTCGATGAAATTCTTGTTAAATGACTCAACCAGGCTGATTTCACAATCAAAACCTTTTTTGTAGATATGCTCTTCTGAATTCCAGATGGGTTTGTTCAATTCTTCGCTCAATTTAATGACATCTGCTGTAGCTGGCATTTCATTCATTGTATGAGCGCTCATGATGTCAACAGAAGATCTTAGCAATGAATCTTTCAGCATGTCCTTACACCAGTCAAATTTATCTTTCTGCCAGTTGTCGAAAGCGTGAATTTTCACTTTGGAAAGGCCACTGCCATTCAGCGTGGCACGAAGCTTTTTTACGAAATCCTCATTAACACCTTTTTCGTTGCGGCATCCAACAGCATCCAGGTCTATTCCATATACATTTTTCAGTCCTTTGATCCATTTGGCATAATAATCACACATATCCTGCGACCAAAAGTTGTTGTTGCCAATCCATTTTGGACAGCTCCATGCATTAGCGTCAAGGGTAATTGAAGGATTTCTTTTCCTGGCTTCGCTCATCAGCCACCATTCATAACCCCTGCTGTAATTCTCGTCATTTCGTGAATGCATATGACTCGGTTCTGACCCCTGGGTCGAATTTCCATCGCCAGGAACTTCAACCAGCAATGCTGAAATCGAAGCTCCGAATTTCGGTTTGAAAAGGATATCCAATATCTGACTTCGCTGAGGTTCCGGATAGTCTTTTAAAAGTACCGATGTGGCTCCGCCTCCGCTGACCGCACCGATACCATCAAATCGTTTGCCAATAGCATTCCCGTCGATGCTAATCGTCTGCCCTTTTATTGTATTTACACTCAGGCATATTATCAGTAAACAAAACAACAGTTTGAATAATGTTGTTCCATGGGAACATTTAAGTACAAAAATTTTTGAGTTCATGTTATTTATTAATAATTATCTGACCTTCTCTGACATAGGTATGAATGCCTGAATAATCAATATCTCAAACATTTTCAACAGCCAGCCTTCTCTGAGATAGGAGCCTGCATTTCCTGAATTTCACATCATATTCCAGGCTATCTTTCAATTCATGTTTAAGACCCATAATAAAGATTCGCGGATTGCAGGCCGGAACAATAATCTTTTCATGATAAGTTCCATTCTTCACATTGATTGTTATCCTCTGATCGGGAAAGGATCTTGATGCATCAATCGCCTTATGGATTGTGGAATAATCACCTGAACTGTCCTGCGCAACTGTCATTTTATAAACATCCTGCGAGACTGCAGTTGGACGTTTTAAAAATACAACTGCGCAAATCAACATGCAAAGCTTCCTGAAAATTTTCAAAGTTATATATGTTAATGTCTGAATATAGTTAATGAAAGCAAGCGAGTATAATAAAATTAAAAACAGGAATAAATGTTCTAAATTATATTATTTTTGCAACAATTTAAAAAACGGCCCGTAGCTCAGCTGGCAGAGCAGCTGACTCTTAATCAGCGGGTCGAGGGTTCGAGTCCCTCCGGGCCGACAAAACTGTTAACATGATGTGAGGTAATTTGATACATTCCTTCCCCCTGGCTCACAGGTTTAAAAGAATTAATACAGGATTAAATCAATCAAAGCATGGAAATTACCTTCGAAGGCGGTAAAGTTGTTACGGCACATTCGCATGGACACATTATAAGGACCGATCAGCCGGTTGCTGACGGCGGCAAGGATTCAGCCCCTTCACCATATGAACTCTTTCTGGCATCAATAGGAACCTGTGCTGGTATATATGTAAAATCATTCTGCGATAACCGGCAGATATCAGCGGATGGCATTAAGATTATCGAGAGTATAGAATGGAGCAAAGAGACCGGATTGCCTTTAAAAATAAACCTCGATATTAAATTGCCCGAAGGGTTTCCGGAAAAATATAAGGCCTCACTAATTCATGTGGCTGACCTTTGCAAAGTAAAAAAGACGATGGTCAATCCTCCGGAATTTAAAATAATTACCTCACACATTTAAAAAAATCTGCGGGAATCAACGTTCCACAGAGACTTTTAAACTCCCGGGGAACGCAGATTGGCGCAGATTATATCTCTCATAAAAGGCATCTGCTGATACCTTCCGCTTAATCGATATACATGTTTAAAAGCTGCTCATAGAGCTCCTGCTTGCCTGATAGCACATCAGGTTCTCCGTTTTTAACTGCTATATCATGCAACTTTGCAAGGGTAAGCTTACCGGTTTCAAATTCCTTTCCGGGACCTTTATCGAACGATGCATATCTCTTCTTTCTCATTTTGAGATAATCGCTTTCATTCAATACTTTATCAGCTATTACCAATGCTCTTGCGAAGGTGTCCATACCGCTGATATGTGCGACGAAAAGATCTTCTTTATCAGTTGAGTTGCGACGAATTTTTGCATCAAAATTAATACCGCCGTTCTTGAACCCGCCGGCTCTGAGAATTACCATCATTGCTTCGGTGACCTCATAGATATTGGTCGGGAACTCATCCGTATCCCATCCGTTCTGATAATCGCCTTTATTTGCATCAATGCTGCCTAGGAGACCTGCATCAGCAGCTACCTGGAGCTCATGCTGGAAGCTGTGTCCTGCCAGTGTTGCATGGTTTACTTCGATATTCAGTTTGAAATCCTTATCGAGTCTGTATTTTCGAAGAAATCCGATAATTGTAGCTACATCAAAATCGTACTGGTGTTTTGTCGGCTCCATAGGTTTTGGCTCAACGAGGAAAGTGCCTTTAAATCCTATCTTTCGGCCATAATCGCGGGCAAGAGATAACATCATGCCCATATGGTCGAGTTCGCGTTTCATATCTGTATTGTGAAGGCTCATATATCCTTCCCTGCCACCCCAGAACACATAATTCTCGCCTCCAAGTTCAACGTTAGCATGAATGGCATTTTTCAGCTGTGCACCGGCATTGGCCACGACGTTAAAATCGGGATTGGTTGCAGCACCATTCATATAACGGGGATTTGAGAAAAGATTTGCTGTAGCCCAGAGAAGCTTCACACCTGTATCTTTCTGCATTTTCTTCATTACAGGAACAATCTTATCAAGACGCTTTTCTATCTCAAGGACTGATCCGGCTCCAACGATATCGGTATCATGAAAACAATAATATCCTGCTCCAATTTTGGTGATAAATTCAAAAGCTGCATCCAGACGATATTTTATCTTATCATCATTGGGCATATCTTTCCATGGAAATGAATGAGTAGCATCACCAAATGGATCTGTACCGTCGCCACAGAATGAATGCCAGAATGCAACTGCAAAACGCAGATGATCCTTCATCTTTTTACCGGCTACAACCTGTTCAGGGTTGTACCATCTGAATGCCAGGGGGTTTTTCGATTTCCTGCCCTCGAATTTGATCTTCCCAATACCGGGATAGTACTCTTTCTTGCCTTTGTAAACCATAGTGGATATTTTTTAAATTTATAAGTTATATGTTTTTTGTAACTGCAAATTACGGAAAGTTTTAGCAAAGAACAGCGGGCGAACAGCTAAACTTCAATCGATTTCAGTAATTTTTTCCATCTGCCNNCGTGCCGCACCAATTGACCCGTCAGTATTGTATAAATGGATCTCAGTGTTTATAATGCATGACAAGGCTTCCCTGAAGATTTTGCTCTGGAACATGTTGGCTGCTCCTGCCCTGATTACAGACGGAACAATTCCGGTCTCTTTCATGATGTCGAGCCCGTACCTGAATGAAAATACTATACCCTCCTGAGCTGCCCTGAAAAGATGTGCGTTTGAATGGGTATTGAAATTCAGTCCGATGATCCTGGCTCCTATATCCTTGTTTCCCAGCGTTCTTTCAGCTCCGTTTCCGAATGGCAGGATAGAGAGTCCTTCGGACCCGATGGCAATTTTTTCAGCCATATCGTTCATATCATTATATGACAATGTGTTGCCTGTATTCCGCCTCAGCCATGAATTAAGAATTCCTGTTCCGCTGATACAGAGAAGAACTCCTGCTCTTGGTTGAGACTTAGAATGATTTACATGAAGGAATGTATTTACTCTTGATTGTTTGTCGTATTGTTTCCTGTCAGTAACTCCATAGATCACTCCTGAAGTACCTGCTGTAGCAGCCACTTCACCCGGTTCAAGCACATTAAGAGAAAGGGCATTGTTCGGCTGATCCCCGGCACGGTATGAAACCGGTATTCCGGTTGGCAGACCAAGCTCGGAGGCAACTGGTTTCAGTAGTTTTCCCTGGATAGAGAATGAGGGAACAGCAGATGCGAGAATTTCGTTTTTGAATCCGAAATATTTCATGAGCTCGGCTGAGACTCCTTCTTCTTTGAAATCCCAGAAAATTCCTTCCGAGAGTCCTGAATATGTGGTCAGAGCCTCGCCAGTCATCCGGAGAGCAAAATAATCGCCCGGCAACATTATTTTGTAGATTTTTTCAAACAGTTCCGGTTCATTCTCTTTTACCCAGGCGAGTTTTGTCGCCGTAAAATTTCCGGGTGAATTCAGGAGATGAGAAAGACAAAATTCTTCTCCAATACCTTTAAAAGCTTTAGCACCATATTCAACTGCCCTTCCATCGCACCAGATAATTGACGGACGAAGAACTTTTAAGTTTTTGTCGAGTACTACCAAACCATGCATCTGGTACGAAATCCCAACAGCGCCAATCTCTTTCTTTCGGCTGCCCAGCTGTTTGTTGCAGTCAGCAACAGAAGCTTTCAGGTTATCCCACCATGTTTCAGGCTCCTGTTCAGCCCAGCCTGGCTTCTTTGCGATAATTTTCATTTCATCTTTCGGGTAAAAAGCGGTTGCCATGCAGTCGCCTGTTTCACCGTCAATTACAGAAGCTTTTACCGAAGAGCTTCCAAGGTCAATTCCGAGTAGTAACATAGTCTGAAAATTTATTTAATATTTTTCTCAGTGTCCCTCTGTGCCTCCTCTGTGGAACTCTGTGTAATAATTTTTGATAAAAACTTACACAGAGAGACACGGAAGTAACACAGTGTTACACTGAGAGATCTCACAATTTCAAGTTTTGAAATATCCCGGTTTCCTCTATCAGTAGAACACCCTCCGCTTATCAATCTCTGAAAGGACAATAGAACCCGGGGATCGGAAATAAGGTCATAACGTAACCATAACCTGTAACCATCATCGGCTTTAGACTGCAGACAGGTAAAAACAATTGCTAAGGAAAAAATATAAAAAAGGCGCTTCATTATATTATAATGAGATGCTAGCTATTATGAGAAATCTGTTTAATTGATGAATTACGGATGATAAGATTATGCTTAAGCACAATTGTGCTAAGGCTGGAGACCTGGGAATTCTTCAACAATCCAATAAGGGAGGCCGCTGCAACCTCACCCATTTCCTTTGCAGGATAATGAATAGTTGTAAGGTTCGGTTTGACAACCCGGCTGATCGGGTCGTTATTGAATCCCACAACTGCTATATCCCCGGGAACAGCAACGCCGGCCTTTTCAAGTTCCACAATAATTGAAACAGCAGTTGTGTCATTCGATGCAAAGACTCCGTCAGGTCTGGGCTTCATCCGTAATATTTTACCAGCAACTTCAATTGCATCTTTTTCGCTCATATCCGTGATAAAAAGGAGGTCTTTGGTAAACTCAATATTATTGTTGGCCAATGCTTTCTTAAATCCGCTTAATCGTTCTGAATAAACGTTCCGGAGCATATTGCCGCCAATGTGCACAATCCTCCTGCAGCCTTGAGCAATCAAATGAGAAGTTGCTTCATATGCAGCCTTGTAATTATCTATTACGATCCTTATACATTCATGGCAATCTGCAACCCTGTCGAAGAATACGACAGGGATGTCTTTTTTGATGAAAATATTGAAATGCTCAAAGTTTTTAGTATCGAAAGCAAGGGATACGATCAAACCATCAACCCTGCTGTTGAAAAGAGTGGATGCACACAAGATTTCCTTTCTCCACGATTCCTGTGATTGGCTTATTATAAGTCCATACCCGTTTTCTGAAGCTACCTTTTCAAGTCCGGAAAACACCGAAGCAATGAAATAACTATCAAGCCTGTGTACAACAACCCCAATTGTATTTGAACGTCTTTGACGTAAATTGCTGGCAAAATTATTATGTCTGTATCCCATTTCACCGGCAGTTGCAATAATCTTTCTCTTGGTCTCTTTTTTTATGTGGGGATGATTCTTAAGAGCCCTGCTTACGGTGGATGGCGAAATATTTAATGCTTTTGCAATATCGTATATTGTAACTTCACTGGTGCTTTTCACGGAGTCTAATTTATATCAAAAATAGAAATAAATGGTAGATTTTGAAACATTACAACCAATTTTTCTGCAATCGGTTGCATTTTATTATTAAATTAATTAAACCTTTTGCTGTTATGGATCTGAATGAATACTTTTGTAGGTGAGATAATGACAAAAATGCAAAGGCTTCTTTTAATTGCTATTCTCGCAGCTGTATCGCTTAATGAGATGCAATCCCAGCCGACTTTCGGCACAAAATCTTTCATAGCTACAGACAAAGGCGCC
This sequence comes from Bacteroidales bacterium, assembly GCA_003157055.1. Taxonomy (GTDB): domain Bacteria; phylum Bacteroidota; class Bacteroidia; order Bacteroidales; family VadinHA17; genus LD21. The sequence goes on from PMIG01000123.1 coordinate 10,174, forward strand.
CTTTCTATATTTTCAAAAGGAACTGTGGCTCAACTTGTTGTAAGCTCAAATGACTGGCCCGGCGTAATAAGGGCTTTTACTGACCTGCGGAATGACATAGGTAAGGTTACTTCGTCCATTCCTGTCCTGTCGTCTGATAAGATCCCAAAATCCAAAGACATTATTATTGCAGGAACAATCGGGAAAAGCAAACTCATAAGCGAACTGATAAAGAGTAAAAAGATTGATGTTACCGACATTGAAGGAAAATGGGAGACATTCCTGATCCAGGTGGTGGATAACCCGTTTCGTGGTGTCAGCAAGGCACTTGTAATTGCAGGAAGCGACAAGAGAGGCACAATCTTTGGAATTTATGAAGTATCCCGACAGATAGATGTTTCGCCCTGGTACTGGTGGGCAGATGTCCCTGTCAGTCATAAAGATGCTTTATACGCGCTGCCTGGCAGATATGTCCAGGGATCCCCTTCGGTAAAGTACCGTGGCATTTTCCTGAATGATGAAGCTCCCGATCTTTCAAATTGGATAAGGTATAAATATGGAAGCGTTCTCCCCAGGGAAAATCCTCCCGTGCCTTCCAACGTTGCGAATTATGGTCACGAATTCTATACCAGGCTTTTTGAGCTTATGCTCAGGCTGAAAGCCAATTACCTATGGCCCGCGATGTGGAATAATGCCTTTAATGAAGATGATACCCTGAACCCTAAGCTTGCCGATGAGTACGGAATAGTTATGGGGAACTCGCACCAGGAACCTATGCTGCGTGCACAGAAAGAGTGGGATCGCCGTTACCAGAGAAGCGTTGGCAGCTGGAATTATGCTAAAAATCCTGATCTACTTGAATCGTTCTGGAAAGAAGGGATTAACAGGAACCGGAATTATGAGAGTATTATTACAATTGGCTTGAGGGGAGCAAACGATACTCCAATGGCTCCCGGAGGACCTGAAACTAATAAAACACTTCTGGAGAAAATTGTTGATATCCAGCGTAAAATAATAGCCGGGGAGATGAATTCAGACGTCACTAAGGTTCCCCAGCTATGGTGTCTTTACAAGGAGGTCCAGGATTATTATAATTCAGGTATGAGAGTCCCGGACGATGTAACACTCCTTTGGGCAGAGGATAACTGGGGCAACATAAGGCGGCTTCCGACTGATGAAGAAAGAAAACGGAGTGGCGGTGCCGGGATTTATTATCATTTTGATTACCATGGAGGGCCAAGAAGCTACCAATGGATAAACTCGAACCCAATTCCGAAAATATGGGACCAGATGTCTCTTGCAAAACAATACGGCGCAGACAGGATCTGGATCGTAAATGTCGGCCACTTTAAGGGTTATGAATTCCCGATAGAATATTTCCTGGATCTTGCATGGAATACTGATCAATTGACCGGTGAAAATATAGATGAATATACAAGGGATTGGGCTGCAAGGGAATTTGG
>PMIG01000088.1 GCA_003157055.1 Bacteroidales bacterium
GTGAATGACAGCAATGACGTTTTAAGAGCATCTGTAATGAATGAATCAAACTCTTACAGACTTGGAGGTCATGAAGCTCCCCCTGCAATAATATCAGTCTTCCTGGGTACTTATCTGATAAATATGCTTGAGAATATATCTCGGAAAGTAACTGATAAGAAGATGACACCTGCTCAAAAAACCGAACTTAAACTTGGAATAGGTAAAATACCTGAAATTCTGCTCGATAATACCGACAGAAACAGAACATCTCCGTTCGCTTTCACAGGCAATAAGTTCGAGTTCCGAGCTGTAGGTTCTTCAGCAAATTGCAGTCCCGCAATGATTGTCCTCAATGCCGCTGTTGCATATCAGTTGACTCAGTTTAAGAAAGATGTAGATGGGATCATTAAAAAGGGAGTAAATAAGGATGAAGCTATTTTCCAAGTCTTAAAAAAGTACATTCTCGAATCTGAGAGAGTACTATTTGAAGGTGATAACTATAGTAAAGAATGGCACACGGAAGCTAAAAAAAGAAAACTATGCAATCTTGCCAGCGTACCGGAATCTATAAGACTATATCTGACCAAACAATCAAGAGAAGTGCTTGTGGGATCAGGAATTTTTACAGATAAAGAACTTGAAAGTCGCGTTGAAGTCGAGTATGAAAAGTTCACCAAGAAGGTTCAGATAGAATCAAGAGTCTTGGGTGATCTGGCAATTAATCATATTGTTCCTACAGCTATAAAGTACATGACATCTCTGATAGATAATGTAAAAGGTCTGAAGGAAGTCTTTAATGATACTGAATTTGAAAGACTTGCAGGAGCGCGCAAAGAAGTAATTATCTCAATTTCTGACCATATATCAATGATTAAAAAGCTTGTAAATGAAATGGTCGATGAACGAAGAAAAGCTAATATAATCGAGGACAATTATAAAAGGGCAATAGCTTATGAAAGTAATGTCAAACCATATCTGGAGGAGATACGGGGTCATATCGATAAATTAGAACTGGTTGTTGATAATGAAATGTGGCCACTTCCTAAATACAGGGAATTGCTATTTACAAGGTAAAAAAGTTTAAGTTCGTTTTTCATGGTTTAAAAGGGGTGCCTTGGCAGGCATCCCTTTTTTATAATATTTCTGTCTTACACCCGTTTGTAAGTAAAACCAATCTCATTAAATTAATTACATTTACGATCAAATCGACAGGTATTACATGAGAAGGCTTCCATTCCTTATTATTATATTAATAATATTCACTTTCCAGGAGTCTCAGGCCCAGAAGAGAAAGACTGAGAGGGCATATGCCGCTTTCAGCTCAGGTGAATATTATGATGCCATTGACGAATTTAAGGATGCTTATTCCAAGACAAAAAAAGCCGATAAAAATTCACGTACTGAAATAGTATTCATGATCGGAGAGTGTTATCGTCTTACAAACGATCCGAAAAATGCAGAAACATGGTACAAGCTTGCGGTTAAATCTTCATATCCGAAGCCCGAAGCTGAATTATGGCTTGCAGAATCTCTGAAGAAAAACGGCAAATATCAGAACGCTATCGATGAACTTAAAAAATACAAGCAGATGGCTCCTTCAGATGCTAAGGCAGACCAGGAAATACGGGCCTGCGAACTTGCCCAGGAATGGCTGCGAAACCCCGAAGCCTATAAAGTTGATGAACTAAAGGATATTAATTCAAAGGAGTCTGATTTCAGCCCGGCATATGCCAGGGATGATTTTGGTGTTATTTATTTCACATCATCGAGGGAGGGTGCAACAGGGAATAAAACCCATGGTGCTACAGGACAGGGATTTACGGATATTTTTGAAAGCAGGATTGATAAAAAGTCGAAGTGGAGCACTCCGGTTCCTGTTGAGGGGATTAACAGTGAAGCGGAAGAGGGGACTCCATTTCTATTTAACAATTATAAAGAGCTTTATTTTACCAGGTGTGAGGCAGGCAAACGTGAAAAGAAAGGGTGCATGATAATGTATTCTCAAAAGTCAGGCGATAAATGGAGCGAACCCAAAAACCTGGGAATACTTCCTGATTCCCTTGTTGCCGCCCACCCGGCACTCTCACCTGACGGCAAAACGCTTTACTTTGTTTCAGATATGGCGGGAGGCTCTGGCGGCAAGGATATATGGATGGTTACACGCAATTCAGAAAGCGATGCATGGTCAAAACCAAAAAACCTTGGTCCTGATATCAATACCAGCGGCAACGAATTATTTCCCTATGTAAGGAGTGATGGCACACTCTACTTTTCATCTGACGGACTGATTGGCATGGGAGGCCTGGATATTTTCAAAGCTGTACCTCAGCCTGATGGATCATGGGCAGTTCAGAACATGAAAGCCCCGATAAACAGTTCAGCCGATGATTTCGGGATTACGTTTGAAGACGGAAATGAAAGGGGAATATTTAGTTCCACAAGGAAAGGGAAAGGGAATGACGAACTTTACTCCTTTGAATTCCCTCCTCTGAAATTCAATATTACCGGGCTTGTAAAAGATGACAAATCAGGAGCTGCTATCTCGGGATCTGTCGTAAGACTAATAGCCAGTGATGGATCTAACCTGCAGGTAGAATCAGGTTCGGGAGGCGATTTTAAATTTGCCCTTAAACCAGATGTCGATTATATTTTTCTTGCATCAAAGCAGGGATACCTTAATGGCAAGGAAAAGGAATCGACAAAAGGACAGGAGAAGAGCCGTGATTTCCTTATAACAATACAGCTTACGGCAATCGATAAACCTATCGAGTTACCCAATATTTTGTACGATTACGACAAATGGGATCTAAGACCTGAATCAATGGTTTCTCTTGATAAACTTATTGAAACACTTGACGATAACCCGAATATTACCATTGAGCTGATGTCAAATACCGATTCAAGAGGTACTGAAGAGTACAATCTTGAATTGTCGCAGAAAAGAGCTCAGTCGGTTGTTGACTACCTTGCCAGCAAAGGTATCGAGTTGGCAAGACTTACAGCAAAAGGATATGGGAAATCACGTCCGAAAGTAGTTGACTCTGCTATTGCCTTACAGTCTCCGTTCCTGAAGGAAGGTGCAACTCTTACAGAACAGTATATCAACTCACTTGCAAATGATGAGCAAAAAGAGATTGCCCACCAGATAAACAGGAGAACAGAGTTCACGGTACTGAGAACAGATTATGTGGCCCCGAAGAAATAGCAAGAAATATTTTGTAGAAGCTTCTGTCAGCAATAATCTTCTGAATGTAGGGTCTTATTAAAGTCTTAACCCCATAATTAGGACATCGTCCGTTTGAGGATTTTCTCCCTTCCATTTGAGGAATTCAGATTCGAGCCTTTTTTTCTGCTCTTTTAGAGGCAGGCCATAGATTTTGATCAGGAGCTCTTTCAAGGCTGAATACTTGAATTTCTTACTGTTTGGCCCACCGAACTGATCGGCATAACCGTCTGAGAACATATAAATAATATCTCCAGTGAGGTACGATATATCCTGGCTTGTAAAGCTTTTTCCTGAAAGGTCAAAAATACCAATAGGCATCCTGTCTGCCTGGTATTCAATAAGTTCCCCATTTCGGNNTGATTTGTCAATTACGCATAGTTCGATATCCATACCATCTTTTGCTTCTTCACTAGCCCCTTTCTGATGAAGTGCCCGCTGAACTTCTTTCCGGAGTTCATTAAGTATTTGCCCTGATTCAGTTATCTCTCTTTCATTTACGATCTCCTCAAGAAAAGAGATGCCAAGCATGCTCATAAGAGCACCTGGCACACCGTGACCTGTACAATCGCCTGCTACCAGGACAAGTTTATTTTTTATTTCTGAAAACCAATAGAAATCACCGCTAACGATATCCTTTGGGAGGTAAAGTATAAAGCATTTTGATGAAAGACCCTTAATGTCTGCTGTACTTGGAAGCATTGCCCTCTGGATCCGGCTTGCATAGTTAATGCTGGCAGTAATATCTTTGTTTTTTTCCTCGATTATATCATAAGCGCTTTTCAGTTCAACATGACGGAGCCGGTAGATCTCCTTCTCCTGTTCCGATTTTTCGACGGCATGGGCAACCTCTATATTGCTAAGCTTGCTCTGGACTTCGTTGCTCTGAAAAGTCTCCCTGGCTTTCAGATATTGTTTAAAGCTCTTAAGTGCTTTGTCGGGCTTTTTGAAAAGCTCATAGTGAGCAGCCAATGCTGAATAAGCTTCTGCAATAAGGACCATTGAATTAAGCTCCTGTGCCATCAGAAGGGATTGTTCGAGTCTCTTCTCTGCATGATTAGCATCATCTGTCAGGCTATAGATTCGTCCTGCACCCATCATACATTGCATGATGCAGCGTTTATCTCCTCCTGTCATGCCTTTCTCATAATAATCGAGTGACTCAGGATATCTCTTCATATCCTCGTAGGTATTGGCTATTCCAAGCAATGTCCAGGGTATAGCAGAAGTCTGTTTGTTTTTCTTTCGTATTTCAAGGCTTCGAAAATAGTACTCCAGAGACTCCTCATATTTTTTCGTCTGCCGGAGCACCATTCCTATCCGGTTCAGAGAAGAAGCCGCTGCATTCTCATCTCCAAGCTCTTCCCTGATTTTCAGTCCTTTATTGAAGTATTCAAGAGCTTTCTGAAAGTTGCAAAGTCTGGAATAAATAAGTCCAAGCTGGCTGCAGGATTCTCCTTCAGATTCAACATCGCTGATTTCCACAGATGTTTTATAGGCTTCAAGCCAGAAATTCAATGTCTTTTCATAATCGCCAAAGCTCTCATGGATGTTTCCTTTCAGCAGGAGGGCTCTGACGTAGCCTTTCTCCTGCTTATTATTTTCGAACCACTTAAATGCATCGGTGAGATGCTTTAGCGCAATATCATTTTTTGACTGGAGGAAATTGCCTGCTGCGATATTAAGATTTGCGTAGGCTATTCCCCTTTTATACCCTTCTTTTTCTGCTTTTTTCAGAATTTTTATGGCATCATTTGCCACTTTGGCAGAATTGTCAAACCTTGATTGCCACAGGGAATCGTTAATTGCATCAATGGGATTTGTCTTTAAACTCATAATTTCAAAAGACTTGCGATATTGTGTTTAAGAATTATGTCAGGGTTTATAATATAACCGGATAAATTTTAAACTGCATTAAGGATGCATTGAAGCAGTCCTCCACCAGAGAAAGATAGAAACGGCGGTTGCTAGGGTTAAAATTATTGCTGAATTATTGATATTCAGCTTTTTGACCGTATCTGATTCTTTCGATCCCTGTATAAACAGCACCGGGATCATTATAATCAAGACTGCATGAGCAAAATATATTAATACACCTGCTCCAGGCCAGTGCATTGCTTTAAAGAGAAAAGATCCCGCAACGACAATCATTGTCACCAGGGTCATTACATTCACAAATTTCTGATAGCTGTTCTGGGCAAGTTTGTTCTTGTCAAGCAGCAGAAGGACTGCATACCCCAGTGCAAAAAGAGCTATGGACAGAGTAATAACGACACTAGCCCCGGCCCAGTGCATCAATTTCATATGCACGCCGATAAGAAGCAGGAAGCATGAAACAATTCCACAGATTAAAGTGCTTTTTTTCATAATTTCAGGATTTAATTTTGCCTACTCTTTTTAAAAGGAATTTTCAGCATCTTTCCTTATATGGTGTGACCCCTCTAGGGTTAGTTGTTCAAGGATATTTAATGTTTGTGCAGGATCAGGTAATGCACAATAAAGTAAAAATAGTAAAAATCAGGATTATTTCAAAGAGGCTTATAATCAGGCTTTTTTGGGGAATCTCCTTTGTGCACCTTAGTGAAATCCCTGGAGTCCCTTAGTGGTAAAAAAGAAAGGGAAAAATTTAACTACAAAGGGCACAAAGTGCACGCAAAGAGCACAAAGGTGATTTGCTTTATAGTCCGAATTTGAATTAAACAAAAAATTGCGGATTATTTGGAATTGGTTTAACTTTAATTGCATAAAAGATTAAAGAATGGCAACGCCTGAATCCGATGTTACAAAAAGCCCCAATCGTAATAAGAGAATAAAGATAGTAACCCTAATTATAATTGCGGCGGCTCTCTTCTTGGTTACTCTGATCCTTTATTTTATACCGCCGGTTATCCCAGATTTTGTCTTTGCGACTCTCCTGATTCTAACATTTTTAGATATACTTATGATAGTATGGTTTTCAATCCGATACTATAACATAGGAATAGCCTTTCTTGTAATGATCATTATTGCAATTTTTTTCAAGAGGATGAGATGGCCGGTCTCAAGTATTTTATATACAATTGGATTTACCGGCCTTGCAGGTTTTTCTATTGTTTTTGCCAGAATTTTTCTTAAAAGGTTTAATCACATTATTTTTCTTAAATATGTTGGTTTTTCATCAAGTATCATCCTTTCAATGGTCTCGATGGGCTTGTTATGGAAAAATATGCACTGGCCTGTGGCAAATGTGATATTAAATACAGGACTTGTACTCTTTATCCCTTTCCTCTTTGCATTTGTCTTCACCCTTCCTTCTTCGGATTATATAAACTGGAATAAGTCTGAAAGGATAATTTTCTTCAGGGCTATTATTATCCCTATGGCCTTTGTTTATATTATGGTTGTAATAATGTTCGTTTTCCCCCGCATTTATACATCAATAACCCGCCTGCCGCTGATTCCGTTTGATATGGTGAAGATAGATCTCCTTAATAAGCCAGGTCTGTATTAATCAAGATATTTGGCCCAGTTATTATAATACTCAAGAGCAATTCTGGATATTGTTTCAACATCAATAAACCAGCTTTCAATCTTATTTCCATTTATTGTATAAATATATTTAACGTCAGGGGAGAAAAAGGGTTCCTGACCATTCATCTGAAACAACCTGTAATTATTAATTCTTGCATAATCTGATATCGGGTATATATTCATCCTGGATATTAAAGAAACATCTTTTCCGTTGGAGTAAACGATATATTGCTTATCGGGAGAAAATTTTATGTAATCAAACTTTTTGATTTCACCAACCTTAGCAGCACGTTCAAATATATCAACATAGATTGCGGACATAAAATCATTTTTCCGGCTGTTTTTTTCGGGAGATGATCTGAATGCAAAGCCCGTCCCTGATTCATCAAATTCTGCACAATATGGAAATCCAATGGCATTAATGCCGGTCAGGCCTCCTTCATAATCTTTGCGGATACCCCAGGTTGGCTGCCCGTTTACATCTGTTACCCGGATCAAACCATTAGCAGCTGAAGTCAGTATATACCTGCAATTTTTAGCAAAGTCAACGCTATATATTGTATCTGAATAGAAATGAATATTGTTATACAGATCAAATTTCTTCAGATCGGAATTAAGATACCAGATATTTACTATGCTGTCATTCCCGGCTGCAGCAATAAATTTCCCGTCTGCTGAAAAATCCACTGCATTGACAGTGCCATTGTGAAGGTCAAATGTCTGAAGAATATTACCGTTAATGTCAAGAAGATCAGCATTCTTATAAGTGGATATTGCTATGACCCTGTTGGCTGGATCAAACCTGAAGATCTGATATGTATTATATGAGTTATATGCTGTTTTACGTGAAAACTTAACCTTCCCGTCCTTATCCCAGACAGTAAGGATGGTGTCTTTGTTTACAGCCCCGAAATACTCTCCATCATTACTCATGAGTAGATAGACAAGAGGAGAAGTACCATGTGGGAAGCCTGAATATCTTAATCCGTTCCTCAACCATAAAAAGATTGAATCTGCTGTGCAACAGTAAATGAACCTGTTATCCTTTGAGCACTCTGCAATTTCAATAGGTGATGAAGTATGACTGTAAACTATCAAGTATTTCTGCTGAAGTTCAATTAAGCCCTTATCATCCCCGGGGTTTCTTAAGATATTGTCGAATGCCTTCAGTAAAGCCTCTTTAGCTTCTTCACTCTGATTAGTCTGCCATGCTGAACCAGCCAGACACAACCGGTCAACCGGCCTTGTAAATTGGGTAACAGACTCTTTTGCCAAGAAGATTGATTCTGATATTTTTGATCTGTTTATAAGTGTATATGCTATTGTCGAGAGAAGCAATATAAAAGCAAATGCTGAAATGATTGTCAGTATTTTAATTCCTCTTTTTCTTTCTTTCTGATGTTTTCGACTTTCATCAAGAAATTCCTGAAGTTCAGGATTCAGGTTCAACATCGAATCTTTATTGGAAATATAATTCAAATCATCGTTATTTAGAAGGATCTTTCTTTTGAGATAATACTGAAAGGCATTTTCTATCATCTGCCGTATCTCAAGAAGCTCTTTTTCTGCCGAGGAAAACTTTTCATATACTTTCTCTGCCAGGGCATCATGCCTGAGTTCATACCTGCCGTTATCATCTTTGTCCCTGAGAACTCTAAGGTTGACAAATTTTCTGATCAGCTCTTTAACAGATTCGGGAGATATTTCTTTACCAAGTGTCCGGACATTATCAATTGTCTCAGATTCGCTGGCAGGGCGCTTGGTCCCTTTGCCCGAGACAAAAGCTTTCAGGACAGTCATAGCTGCATCAGGATCATCCATCATGGAGATCTGGTCGTCAAGGAAACTGCCAAGAAGATCTGAGACATCTCCTGTTTTTTGTAATAACGGCAGGGTAAATGAAATATGATCAGCGCCCTTTTCAATTTTGTTCTCCTCAAGTGCTAATCGGAATATCTTGTCAAGAAAAACCTGTAAATAGGTAAGCTCAACATCTTCACTTCCGGGGCTCAGCTTCTCGAGCAGGGACTCGGCAAAACCTTCTTCAAGGTTAATATTGAATACTTTGCATGGGCCCTTGATTGCTTCGAGAGCATTCCTGTGGGACATTTTCTCAATACGCACCCTGTTGGAAAAGATTGTTGGGATGAACTTTTCGAACTCGGTAATGCCGGCCATGTACTCTTCCCTCATAACAAAGATCATCCGGCATTGAAGGTCTGATTCTATCAGTGATTTTACTATATGAATGAAAGCACGACGCTCCTCCTTATCACCGAAAATAAAGAGTTCCTCGAACTGATCAAAGATGAAATAAACCGGTTTGTAATAATCGAGATATAAAGACAATACATCTTTTTTCGAAACAGTCTGGCTGGTTTT
>PMIG01000183.1 GCA_003157055.1 Bacteroidales bacterium
CAGGATCTGGGCCAGATGTCTCCAGTCTTTTATGCTTTTAATGACAGGGAACGGATCTTTGATATTGTTTCTGCCATCACAGGTGCACGAATGCATCCTTCATGGTTCAGAATAGGCGGAGTCGCTCATGATTTACCCAACGGCTGGGAAAAACTCGTGCAGGGTTTTGTCGATTATTTTCCTAAACGCCTGAAAGAATATGATAATAGCGTCATTAAAAACGCAATATTCAAAGCCAGAACTGTCGGGATAGGCGTTTATACAACTGAAGAAGCTATTGAATGGGGGCTTACCGGTTCCGGCCTCAGGGCGACCGGTTATGACTGGGATTACCGTAAAAAACGACCTTATTCCGGCATTGACAGGTTCGAATTTGATATCCCGTTAGGTAAGAATGGTGACTGCTATGACCGGGCGCTGGTTCGTATGCAGGAAATGCGTCAAAGCCTGAGGATCATTCAGCAATGTATTGATAATATGCCTGCAGGGCATTATAAATCTGATAACCCTCTTGCAATACCTCCCAGGAAAGATAAAACCATGACAGATATTGAGACTCTTATTACTCATTTTGTGGGTGTCTCATGGGGTCCGGTCATTCCTGCAGGTGAAGCAATGGTACCGATTGAAGCAACCAAAGGGAGCAATGGTTATTACCTGATTAGCGATGGAAGCACATCTTCGTACAGGTCACGGATACGAACCCCATCCTTCCCTCACATACAGATGCTGCCATTTATAAGCAAAGGATATACGATTCCGGATTTGCTGGCAATTCTTGGTGCGATGGATTTTGTGCTGGCTGATCTTGATAGATAACTAATTGAAACATTAATAAGTATATAGCTGCAATGCTTACTGAAGAAGAAAAAAAGGAAATACTGGAAGAGGTTAAACAATACCCATACCCGGCAGTGGCATGTATCGATGCTTTAAAAATCGTGCAGCATCACCGCGGATGGGTGTCTGATGAGTCAGTGAGGGATATTGCACAAATACTGGGAATATCAAATGAGGAGGTGGATGGAGTTGCAACATTTTACAGCCGTATTTATCGTAAACCGGTGGGCAGAAATGTGATACTTATCTGTGACAGTGTCAGCTGCATGATTATGGGGTATGGGTCCATATATGAGTATGTTTCTAAGAAACTCGGTATCTGCTTCGGAGAAACTACATCTGACGGACGCTTTACACTGCTTCCGATCTCATGTCTGGGTGACTGTGATCATGCACCTGCTTTAATGATAAACAATAATCATTATAATAACATGACTGTTGGAAAAATCGAAGAATTGCTAGCCAGATATAATTAACACCTGGATGGAAAGACCACTTACTGAACATATCAAACCGGGCTCTCCCCCGCTCAATCTGAAAGATTATATTCAGGCAGGTGGTTATAAAGGCTTGCACAAGGTTCTGAAAGAAATGAAACCAGCTGAGGTGACCACACTTGTCAAAACTTCAAATCTTCTCGGAAGAGGTGGCGCTGGTTTCCCAACGGGTGTAAAATGGAGCCTTGTTCCAATGGATGATGAAAGCCCCAGGCCTAAATACCTTGTCTGCAATGCAGATGAAATGGAACCTGGTACTTTTAAGGACCGGTATCTTCTTGAAGGTAATCCGCACCAGCTAATCGAAGGAATGATTATAACTGCTTATGCAATACAAGCTGAAAAAGCTTATATTTTTATTCGCTGGGCATACAAGAAAGCTGAATCTGAGCTGCGTAAAGCTATAATTGAAGCTTATAATGCAGGTTATCTCGGTAAGAATATCCTGGGTTCCGGCGTTGATCTTGATTTATATATCCATTCAAGCGCCGGCAGGTATATCTGCGGGGAAGAAACTGCTTTGCTTAATTCACTTGAAGGAAAAAGGGGAATACCGCGCACCAAACCGCCCTTTCCTGCAATAAGCGGATTATTTGGCAAGCCGACTGTTGTAAACAATATAGAGACTCTTTCGTGGATACCTCATATTGTCGAAAATGGAGCTGAATGGTTTAAGAGTTTAAGTCTGACAGGTACAGGCGGGACCAAGCTTTTCGGAGTAAGCGGAAGAGTGAAAAAACCCGGCTTATGGGAATTACCACTCGGAATAACTGTTCGTGAATTGCTCGAAGAACATGCTGGGGGGATGGCAGACGGATACAGGTTCAGAGGTGCATTGCCTGGTGGAGTATCTACCGACTTTCTGACAGAAAAACACCTTGATGTAAAAATGGATTTCTCAACAGTAGCAGCTGCCGGAAGCAGGATGGGAACAGGAACTATGATTATTCTCGATGACAAGACTTGTCCTGTTTCATTTATCCACAACATAGAAAAATTCTTTGCTCTTGAAAGCTGTGGCTGGTGTACTCCCTGCCGTGAAGGACTTCCCTGGGTTGAAAAGTTGCTTGCATCAATTGAGGAAGGAACCGGTAAGATGGAATATCTCGATATTCTGAAGTTTCATACAAAATATCTTGGTCCCGGAAATACATTTTGTGCTCATGCCCCCGGAGCCGCAGAGCCTTTGCAAAGCGGACTGAATTATTTTTATGAAGATTTTGTAAAGCATATTGATGAAAAGAAGTGTCCCTGGAGGTAATGATGACAAAGATCCGGATAGACGGGAAATATTATGAAGTGAAGCCGAAGAAGAATCTTCTGGAGACCTGCCTTGCTCTTGGGTTGGATATTCCTCATTTCTGCTTTCATCCCGCATTAGGTTCTGTGGGTGCCTGCCGGCTTTGTGCCGTAAAGAAATTCAAGGATCAGGATGACACCAGAGGCCGGATAGTTATGTCGTGCATGGAACCGGTTACCGAAGGGCTGATTGTCTCTATTGAAGATCCCGAAGCTAAAGCGTTCCGTTCGGCTGTAATTGAAAGCCTGATGACCAATCATCCGCATGATTGTCCGGTTTGCGATGAAGGTGGTGAATGTCATTTACAGGATATGACTGTAATGACAGGCCATAATTACAGGCGGTTTGATTTCAAAAAGAGAACCTATAATAACCAGGACCTGGGCCCATTTATAAACCATGAAATGAACCGTTGCATTCAATGCTACCGTTGTATCAGGTTCTACAGGGATTATGCGGGAGGAAAGGATTTAAATGTTTTTGCATCCCATAATAATGTTTATTTCGGAAGGCATGAAGATGGGACCCTTGAAAATGAATTCAGCGGCAACCTTGTTGAAGTGTGCCCTACCGGCGTTTTTACTGACAAGACCCTGAATAAACATTTCACCCGTAAATGGGATCTGTCAAATGCGCCTTCAGTATGTGTGCATTGCAGTATCGGATGCAATACCATTGCCAGCGAAAGATATGGTTCATTGAGACGTATTATGAGCCGGTATAATGGTGCAGTGAACGGATATTTTATATGTGATAGTGGCCGCTTTGGCTATGAATTTGTAAATGAAGCAAAGCGTATTAGAAAAATCAGGGTCCGGCCTGAGAAAAATGGTAAACTTCAGGAAGCTGATAATGAGAACGCCCTTCCTCTCCTCGAAAAAGCACTTTTAAAAAATAAAAAAATAATCTGTATAGGTTCTCCGAGAGCATCGATCGAATCGAATTATACTTTATCTGTCCTTGCAGGGAAAGAGAACTTCTATCATGGTATCTCAAAGAAGGAACAGCAACTGACTAAAACAGTAGTGGACTTTTTACAGAATAGCGGTGTTCATTCTCCTTCACTAAAACAAATAGAAAAGGCCGATGCGGTTATCGTTCTCGGTGAGGATCTGACAAACAGAGCCCCGATGATCGCTCTGGCTTTGCGACAGGCCTCACAGATTAAGCCAAATGAAGAAGCTGATAAGAAAGGTATTCCCCTCTGGAATGATGCTCCCCTCAGAGAACTGGTACAGGATGCAAAAAGCCCAATATATATAATAACACCATTTAATGACCACCTTGACGAAATTGCAGAAACTTCATTAAGAGCCTCATATCAAGAAATTGCACTCCTGGGGTCTGCTGTGGCATCATCAATTAATGATAAAGCACCGCTTTCAAAAAATATTGCCAGGGATCATCAGAATGTTGCAGAAGGGATAGCTGCATCGCTGAAAATAGCAAAGAATCCCCTCATAATTGCGGGCATAACATGTGGCGATGAGGATATTTTGCATGCAGGTATGAATGTCGCAACGGCCCTGTTGTCGACCGGTAAAAAAGTAATGTTCACTGCAATTCTGCCGGAATGCAACAGCATGGGTCTGGCATTTATTCAGGGCAAATCATTTGATGACGCTGTTTCATTGGCTGGAGATGAAAAAATAGAGACCCTGGTTATCCTGGAAAATGATTTGTACAGGAGGGCAGCGAAAGAGTCTGTGGATCTTCTTTTTGAAAACAGCAGACAGATTATTGTTCTTGACCATCTTGAGAATCAAACTTCATTGCAGGCAGATATTTTATTGCCATCATCAACTTTTGCTGAATCTGAAGGAACTCTTGTAAATAATGAAGGCCGCGCTCAACGATATTATAAAGCAATAATAAATAAAGACCAGGTAAAAGAAAGCTGGCGATGGATAAGCGAGCTTATTAAGATCAGGGAGAAAAACAAGGCAATCCCGTGGACCTGTTTCGATGATATTATTTCCTCTTTAGTCAATGAATTCCCGGCATTTTCAAAGATCCGGGAATATATGCCTGATGCTGATTTCCGAATGCTTAATGCAAAAATACCCAGGCAAACTATGCGTTACAGTGGAAGAACAGCGATGAATGCTCATTTAGCAGTCAGCGAAACCGGGGTTTCTAAAGACCCTGATTCTCCGTTAGCTTTCAGCATGGAAGGTCTTCAGGAATCGCCTCCCTCCTCTCTTATTCCTTTTTACTGGACTCCGGGATGGAATTCTGTCCAGGCTATGTA
>PMIG01000085.1 GCA_003157055.1 Bacteroidales bacterium
ACATCATCCATTTTTGATCCTGTTTCAGTAAGGGCAGTAGCAAGTATAGTAAGCGATCCTCCGTTTTCGATGTTACGTGCAGCGCCAAAAAACCTTTTTGGTTTATGCAGAGCATTGGAGTCAACACCTCCTGAAAGTACTTTTCCTGATGCAGGAGCAGTAGTGTTGAATGCCCGTGCAAGCCTTGTAATTGAGTCGAGGAGGATTACCACATCGTGGCCGCATTCGACAAGCCTCTTGGCCTTCTCAAGAACGATATTTGCCACACGGCAGTGACGTTCAGCCGGTTCATCAAAAGTTGAGGCTATGACTTCGGCTTTTACGCTTCGGGCCATCTCAGTCACCTCTTCCGGTCTTTCATCTATTAGAAGTATCATCAGGTAAACTTCAGGATGATGTAATGCAATTGCATTCGCTATCTCCTGGAGGAGAATTGTTTTCCCGGTCTTTGGCTGTGCAACAATCAGTCCGCGCTGCCCTTTGCCGATAGGAGTGAACATGTCTATCACCCTTACCGAAAGCGTGCCTTCTCCAGGCTGGCAGAGCGTGAACTTTTCATTCGGGAAAAGAGGTGTCAGGAAGTCAAAGGGAACCCTGTCGCGAATAAAATCGGGGCTTCTGCCATTGATCTCATCAACTTTGATAAGGGGGAAGTATTTTTCACCCTCTTTCGGAGGACGAATGGTACCTTTAATAGTGTCGCCGGTTTTAAGGCCGAAGAGCTTGATCTGCGATTGTGACACGTAAATGTCGTCAGGCGAGTTAAGGTAGTTATAATCCGCTGACCTTAGAAAGCCGTATCCGTCAGGCATAATTTCAAGGACACCGGTATTAAATATTATACCTTCAAATTCGTATGGCTTTTCCTTTCTTTCTTCCCTGGGCTGAACTGGTTCAGGTATTATTTCTTTTACAGGTGCTACAACATTGACATCACCAAAATAGAGATCGGCTGGAGGCTTTATATCTTCAACCGGAGTCTCACCGTTTGTAAGTGGAATGTGGATGTCGTCGTTTGTAAGCTGAGCAGGGGCATCTACGTTTGAAACCGGAATGAGAGAATCGCCATTTGTCAGCGGAATATTATTGTCAATGAGCGGCTCGGGAACAGGCTCCGGAACAATTTTTTCCGGAACATTTTCCTTTGATCTTTCAGGCCTTTGATATCTTTCGAATTTCTCGCGGGGTTTTTGGTCTTGTCTCAAATCCTCGGTTTTTTTCTCTTCAGAAACCGGAGAAAGTGATTTGAATATATCAGTTCTTTCCTCTGTTTTCTCCTGGAGCTTTATTGGTTCATGTCTCTCCTCGGCAGGAGGATCATTTTTTAAAAGGTCGTTAGGCGAAACTGACATTACAGATTCTTTTGGACCATTGAAGACAGGTTTGTTTGTTCTGGGTCTTTTCATCCGTCCATGACCCTGATCGCGGTCCTGATTAAATGAATTTTCGGATGAACGGTTATTATTATTTTCTTTTCCGACCAGGTTCTTGTTTTCAGTGGCTTAAATTGCCTGCTGGTCAAGAATCTTATAAACAAGGTCCTGTTTTTTTAAAGTTTCAGCTCTTTTGATGTTAAGTTCTTTTGCTATTTCCCTTAATTCGGGCAGCAACTTCTTACTTAATTCAAGAATGTCGTACATAATTTATTGATAAGTGGGATTTAATAGATCTTTATGATTTCGTTTTTGGAAACAGGGGCAAGGATTTGATTATTACCCCCTCGGACAATGCAACGCTTATTTCACACTTCCTGAAAACCGGTGCAATAATAAAAAAAAATGATTAAATAATTCCTGTTAAATGTTATTAAATACAACGGATTTCTATCAAATCTGATTAATAATTTGATATTCAGCCTGTAAAATAATCGTGCAATATACTAAAAAAAGAAATATTTAGCAAAAAAAATCAATCAGGGAGTTGCAGAAGCCTTTTTTTTTACTAAAATTGTACCACTTGCCTCAATTTCTTTGAAAAATAAATCCGGACTTGTAAATGCGTCAGTTAAAGATAACAAAGCAGGTTACAAACCGAGACACCCCATCGCTTGACAAATATCTTCAGGAGATAGGGAGGGTTGATCTTATTTCTCCTGAGGAAGAAGTAATTCTCGCCAGAAGGATTAAATCGGGCGAAACCGAAGCGCTGAGGAAACTTGTGAAAGCAAATCTTCGTTTTGTGGTGTCTGTTGCAAAACAGTATCAAAATCAGGGAATGAGTCTGCCAGATCTAATAAATGAGGGGAATCTTGGTTTAATGAAAGCCGCTCAGCGTTTTGATGAGACAAGAGGCTTTAAATTCATCTCATATGCCGTATGGTGGATTCGTCAGGCAATTCTTCAGGCTCTTGCAGAACAGGCAAGAATTGTGAGGCTCCCGGTTAATAAAATTGGTTCAATTAACCGGATAAACAGAGCTTTTGCACGGCTTGAACAGGAATATGAGAGGGAACCTTCATCCCAGGAGATAGCTGAAATGCTTGAAATGATACCGGAGGAGGTTAAGGATGCCCTGAAGACAAACGGACGCACAGTAAGCATGGATGCTCCCATAAGTTCAGAGGAGGATAATAACATGTACGATGTGCTGCAGAGTTCCGATGCTCCTAGTCCTGATAAAAATCTTATTAACGAATCTCTTGCATATGAGATAGAAAGGGCGCTAAGCACTCTCTCGCCGCGTGAATCAAAAGTTCTGAAATTATATTTTGGCCTGGGTATGAAACATCCTTATACACTCGAAGAGATAGGCGAGGAGTTGAGTCTTACAAGGGAAAGAGTAAGGCAGATAAAGGAAAAAGCTATCAAAAGGATTCAGTTTACAACACGTTGCAGGATACTGAAATCTTACCTCGGATAACAATTTGTTTCTATCTTTGTCCAAAATAATCTTAAATGGACCACCTTGTATCACCTTCTCTGCTGGCAGCAAATTTTGCCAATCTGGAAAATGAGATCTCAATGATAAACAGAAGTGAAGCCGACTGGCTGCACCTCGATATCATGGATGGTGTTTTTGTACCGAACATTTCCTTCGGCTTTCCAGTGATTAAAGCCGTAAAAAAACTTTCAGCAAAACCTCTTGATGTTCACCTGATGATTATAGATCCTGACCGGTATCTTGACCGGTTCTGTGATGTCGGAGCTAATAATCTGACTGTTCAGTATGAAGCCTGCATTCATCTTAACCGGACGGTAACAGAAATAAGAAATCTTGAAATGAAGGCAGGCGTGGCGATAAATCCCCATACTCCCGTCTCACTTCTTAAGAATATACTTCCCTATGTCGACATGGTGCTTATAATGACAGTTAATCCAGGTTTCGGC
>PMIG01000196.1 GCA_003157055.1 Bacteroidales bacterium
CCAGCTTTTTCCCCCGTATTGCCTCAGGAAGTGTACCGAACTCCGTGCCGAAAACCAGATAATCGCCAATTCCTACATTACTGTCAGTATTTGCCGCTGAAACAGAGATGCTCAGATCTGATTTCTGAACATAACCCAGATCAATTTCAATCAGTACTTTGCTCCTTTTATGAACAGAACCTGGTACGTTTAAAGAAAATGACTCATTATCGGTTGAAGGTGTAAACAAATATTTTTCGAAAATGGGCTCACCGGCTGAGTTGAACAGAGTCACCTGGTTAATCCCTGGCATTAATGTCTTCTTCGGAACAGGGATCGAGGTGGATGCACCATAAATTTTCACAGGTTCATTGAAGTTGATCACCCCATGTGTTTGAATAAAAAGATAACATGTGCTTCCATTGCCGAGCCTGAAGCTCTCATTTGCAGTGATCAAAATATTAATAGTATCGCGGTCGGAGGAATTGATATTTACGCTGAATCCTCTTTCGGAGGCCTGGGAATTTACTGCCGTTTCATTTACGCCGGCAACTGCACCGCTAATGTCCTTACCAATAATTCTGCGGGAGCTTATGGAATTATATACGCTAATCTCTTTCATAAAGCAATTGTCCGGTAGAAAATTCTTCATCCAGTTTGTATATGCCCTGAGAAGATATTTACCCGTGCTTAGCGTGTCAGGCAGTAAAATGATTCCCGGACCGGAACCTTTTTCAATTCTTACTTTTTTCTGGATGACAGGAAAGTTAAGAGAGTTAAGAAGTTCTACGTAAATAACGCTGCTTTCTTCAGAGAGACCGAGACTAAGCCTGTTAAAAAGATATGTATTGAACCAGACTGGTTCTCCTGCAATGTATTCATCCCTGTCGGTATGAATGTATACTTCCTCCCTGGGTACGCTTCTGCAATATGTAATGAATTTCCCGGCAATCTCCTCATTGACAGCCGCCTTACCCTGCCCATCTGCCATTAATGGCATGAGTGAAAAAAACATGAATAATATTAATCCTGTATATCTGGTCATCATTAATTAATCAATCATTATTTACTGTCATCCCACCATAAGGGTTTATCCTTTGTTCCCCTGACCGTACAATCAGCACATCCTTTAATCCTGGTAAGGACGTAAACAGGCGGCACAACAAGCTCGTTTGACTCAATGACCCATCTTTTTTTGTTAAGGTCCTCAACAGTTTTAAGGTCGTTCACTGTATCTGAAGGACATTGTGAATAAAGTTGTGCAAGCCCTCTGAATCTGCCTGAGATGTACATTCTTTTTGAGCTCACGGCCGAAACGCTGAAGTAACCCAGTACGTCCTGAGTAGGGTCTTCAATGCAAGTGACATTTCCAGGAATGAATGATGGTGTAACATCATAAAGCGATCCAACCTCATCTGTAATCTTTTTTAATTTCTCCCAGTACTCAAATTCATCCTGACTAATGGAATACTGGTTCAGGAGAAGGCTGTATTTAAGGCTGAGCCTGTCGGTCTCCGGAGATATAAAGGTCAGAGGGTAGCCGGTTATCCGGTTTTCAGTAAGTATTGAAGCATTCTTAATGTTAATAACATTTGAGTTTGCAGAGAACCAGCAAATGCTGTTTGGTACAACATATGGAAGCTGGAACATCCAGGTCTCGTAATAATCCCATCTGTAGAAATGGCATTTATTATCCGGATCGTGACTGTCGAACCAGATCTGGCACCCTTCCCTGAAGGTGCCTGATCCTGGATTATACTGCTGCTTTTCATAATAAATGGTATCGATAGGAGGAACAGGAATCATCTTCATCGGAACCGATTCGTAAGTATAATTGCTGGCACCGTTATTATTGGTTCTGATAGTGAGCTTATATTGTCTTCCCACCACGCCCGCAAAAGTTGAATCAGTAATATACAGACCATTGCTCTTTTCATAAAATGGAGTGATATTGCCAAGGTCATCAATAATAATTACTGTACATCCGGTGTAAGGAGTTCCGGTTGTTTTGCTTGAAAGTGACTGTGCTTTTGAAAGCTTGACTGTATTATTTCCGGCCTTGTTGGTTATCAGTCCCTCAACGACTAGCATATCAGCATTATCACCAGTCTCAGGAATGAACTCCGTGATACAGCTTCCAGTGAAGATCATCATTGCAAAAAACAGAATATACCTTGCCGGTCTCATAGATACTAAAAGTCAAAACTAAGTGTTAAAGAGGGTATTGCCCTGCCGAATACTGACAGTTTATATCCCACAACACTATTATTTATATTATTGAAATATTCCGAATATACATTTTGCCTTCCCAGGAGGTTAAAAACTGAAAATGTCCAGTTTGGATTGGCGAATTTGTGCGATCTCAGACTTCCGCTAAACCTGAATGACATATCGAGCCTCGAATAATCCGGAATGCGGTATTTATTCCTTTCCGAATAATAGATAATATAAATATCATTCGTGTAATATGAAGATACAGGATAGGTTATTGGTCTGCCCGTACTCCAGGTATAGTTTGTCGAGAAGCTGAAGCGGCGCGAGAAGAGATAATTGAAAGTCACCACAAGGTCGTTGGGCCTGTCAAAGTTGGCAGGGAACCATTTACCCTTGTTTATGATCTCATCATTGAATTTGCCGATACTTTTAAGGAATGTCCTTGAAAAAGTATAACCGAGGCTCCAGCGCACTCTCCCCTCCGGTTTCTTAATCATCAGTTCAAGCCCATATGCTTTTCCCTCAACGTCCACAAGGCTCTGTTCAATGTTGTCGTTCATAACAAGAGATGTTCCGCCTTTATAATCAACCATGTTATCTATTGACTTGTAATATATTTCTGCCGATGCTTCAATGCTTCTGCTATGGAGCATCTGGTAAAATCCAAGGGCGTACTGATCTCCGGTCTGCGGTTTAAGATAATAATCACATAGCTTCCAGGTATCCGTCGGAGCTATGGATGCGGAGTTCGAAAGAAGATGAAGGTATTGCCTGGTACGGTTATAATTTATTTTAAGTGAGCTGCTGTTTGACAGTTTGAAATTCATTGAAAATCTAAACTCCGGGCCGCCATATAATTTTGAAATGTGACCTGCGCTGTATGAAACAGAATCTGTAACCGACGACCTGCTCTTAGTAAATCCAGGATCATAAAGCAAAATTGTCTCCGGGCCGAATACAAAAAAAGACGAGAATCGAATGCCGGCATTCAGTGAGACATATTCATTCAGAACAAACTTGTCGTCGATATAAAGAGCAGCTTCCAGGGCTCTCTCCTTCGCCAGTGTTTCAGACTTGACGAGTGATGAATCACTGGCAGGCTTATAGCTTCCGGGAATCACTCCGTACCATGTGAGATCAGTTCCAAAATTAATTTCATTACGTCCAAGGAAATAATTAAAATCGGCTTTCAGACCCGTGCTGTTTATTCTGTGTGACAGTACAAATGCTTCTGTAGTGCCGCTTTCACCGGATACATCATACCTGTAATTGCTGTTATTCAGAGTTACAAGGGACAAAAACCTGCTGCTGAAGAAATGACGCCATCTTGCGATTAATATGCTATTATCGTAGGAATATACTGTATCGGAACTGAATCTGAAGGAATCATGGCTCAGGTAGCCTGAGAAATCGAGCTTGTTATTCTTGTTGATGTTGTATGTGTATTTGGCATTGATATCATAGAAGGAGGCTCTGCTTTTTCTAAGATCTGGGTCATCAATAAGCTTGAATATCCAGTTCGAGTAGGTAGTCCTGGCCGTGATGATGAATGAGCTTGTGTCCTTCTTTATTGGTCCCTCAACAACAAAATGCGTGGTTATAGGGCTGATACCTGCGTTCCCCTTGAATTGCTTCAGGTTTCCCTCCCGTGTGTTTATATCAAGTATTGATGAAATCCTTCCACCGAAGCGGGAAGGAATACCGCCTTTGTAAAGTGTCACATCCTGTATTATATCGGAATTTACTGCAGAAAAGAAACCAAAGAAA
>PMIG01000366.1 GCA_003157055.1 Bacteroidales bacterium
CAGAGAAGTGCAGGAAGCTGGAATTATTACAAAGATCCTGATCTTCTTGAATCGTTCTGGAAAGAAGGGATCAGTAGAAACCGGAATTATGAGAGTATAATTACTATAGGTCTCAGGGGAGCAAATGATACCCCAATGGCACCCGGAGGACCTGAAGCCAACAAAAGCCTTCTTGAGAAAATTGTCGAGGTAGAGCGAAAGATAATTGCCGGGGAAATGAATCCTGACGTCACAAAGGTTCCGCAGCTATGGTGTTTGTACAAGGAGGTACAGGATTATTACAATGCCGGGATGAGGGTTCCGGATGATGTTACACTGCTGTGGGCTGAGGATAACTGGGGCAACATAAGGCGCCTCCCGACAGCTGAAGAGAGAAAACGAAGCGGTGGAGCAGGTATCTATTATCATTTTGACTACCATGGAGGTCCCAGAAGCTACCAGTGGATAAATTCGAACCCGGTTCCGAAAATATGGGACCAGATGTCCCTTGCAAAACAATACGGCGCTGACAGGATATGGATCGTAAATGTTGGTCACTTTAAAGGTTATGAGTTCCCGATAGAATATTTTCTTGATCTTGCATGGAACACTGAACAATTGACCGGTGATAACATAGATGAATATACAAAGGATTGGGCTGCAAGGGAATTTGGCCCGGAGTTTGCTTCAGATGTTGCTGACATAATGTCGCTCTATACGAAATACAACGGGCGCAGAAAACCGGAGCTTCTTTCACCTTCCACCTACAGCATAACCAGTTATAATGAAGGAGAAAAAGTAGTTAGTGATTATAACTCGCTTGCAGTAAAAGCCGAGGAATTATATGAAAAGCTCCCTTCAGAGAAACATGATGCGTTCTATCAGCTTATCCTATTCCCGGTCAAAGCATCGGCCCTGGTGAATGAACTATATGTCACTGCAGGTAAGAATGATCTTTATTTCAGACAGGGACGTGCCGCCACTAATACTTTGGCTGGTCATGCACGCCTGCTCTTCAGCCAGGACACCAGTCTGATGGGATATTATAATCGTAGTTTTGCCGGCGGAAAATGGAACCACTTTATGGACCAGTCGCATCTTGGTTATACTTCGTGGGCTGATCCTCCGGTAAACAGTCTGAGAGCCATAAACCTGAAACAGGTTGATATTCCTGCCGGAGCAAAAATGGGGATCTCGGTTGAAGGTTCAGATGAAGCGTGGCCTGGTTCTGAGAATATACCCATCCTTCCTGAATTCGATGTTTATACAAATAAAAATAACTATATTGATATTTTTAACAGGGGAAATACACCTTTTAAGTTCACTGCATCATCTGATGATCCCTGGATAATAGTCAGCAAATCAAGCGGAAATATCGATGAGGGGGAACGGTTACTGGTCTCAGTGGACTGGGACAAAGCAGGGCGCGGACATACCACGGGAATTATAAGCATTTCAGGTGCGGGGACGACTGTAAATGTAAAAGTGCAAGCTTTTAAACCTGATCAACCGTTGCCCGAATCTGTAAATGGATTCGTTGAAACCGAAGGAGTTGTTTCAATTGAAGCGGAACATTATTCTAAAAACACAGCCACAGGGAATCGTTACTGGAGCATAATTGAAAATTATGGCCATACTCTTTCCGCACTGAGGGCAAATGCTCCTGCAGATGTCCAGCCTGCTTCTCCGGGGATAGATTCTCCATGTCTGGAATATAACATTTACTTTTTCAGTGTCGGAACTTTTGAAGTAAAGCCTGTTTTCTCTCCTACTTTAAACTTCATGCCAGGACGAGGGCTTCAATATGCTGTCTCATTTGATGATCAGCCTGCACAGATACTGACCCTAGTTCCTGAAAACTACAACGCACAGAACGGAAATACCGACTGGGAAAAATCAGTAAGCGATAACTACAGGATGAGTCCATCTAATCACATGATAGCTTCTCCCGGATATCATACTTTAAAAATATGGATGGTCGATCCCGGAGTAGTGATCCAGAAAATTATAATTAATACAGGTGGTTTAAAATCAAGCTATCTTGGTCCTACAGAAAGTTATCACGGAAAATAGAAATAGTGAATAACGCTAAAACAGAATAAGATGCAAAAAGCTAAAAATAAAACCAATTCATGAAGTAAATTTGTCAATACTTCGGTAAAGGCATCTCTTTTTTCGGTTTTAGCTTTAAAAGGTATCCCGGCAAGTGCTATCGGGAAGAATCCTTCCGACGATAGGATCAACATCGGATGGATCGGTAACGGAAAGCAGTTAGAAAATATAAGAACACTAAATTAAAACCTCTGTGGACTCAGTGGAATTTTTTCAATTCTTTAAGTTACACTGAGGTTCATTTGAAATATCTCTTTGCAAACTGGATAAAATACGGCCAGTTAGGTCCGGTTGTATGTCCTCCTGAATGCTGCCTGAAAGCAATATCACCGTTGATAAGTGAAGTTTCAATTGCAGGCATCTCTGTAGTACCCATTCCTTTCTTACCAAGCAGTTCATAAACAGGACTTGCTAATGCGCCACCAAGGAACATGCCTTTTCCATCGACCCATCCTCCCTCAACCGTTGGTGAACCTGCACTTATAAATACCGGACGGGGAGCACACATAGCTACGAGCTCATGAGAATCGACGGGAAGATCATTCTGAGTTAAAGGATCTGCAGCATATTTTATAAAATTGCCTGCGAACCAGTGGTATTCACCTGAACCTGCAAGATTTTCAACCTGTTCGCCGAATATACGACGGTATAGCTTTGTCCCTCCGGCTCCTGAAGAACCAATAAATCCTATAGCAAACCTTTCATCATATGCCATAGTTACGATAGCTGCCTTGCCATATCTCGAAAGACCTTCAATTCCTACTTTCTTTGCATCAACGGTTTTGTCAGTTTCAAAGTAATCCATAGCCCTGTCAGCTCCCCAGGCCCAAGCCCTGAGTGAACCCCAGTCGTCGGGTGTACGGGGAGCTCCTTTATTAACAAGGCCAATGATGCCGCTTCTCAGTCCTGCACCATTATCAGCCTGGATGCTTCCGGGGGCAATTATTGCATAGCCCCAGCCAGCTTCAAGAACCTGCTGCTGCCATGTAGGACCGGCAGGCATCTGAGGTCTGGGAGTGGTCGGCTGCAGACGATTAGCCTGTATAGTTGCAGGTCGTGCTACTGCCTGGAAAATAAAACCGAATTCCATGATCACAGGTACAGGACCTTTTACTGCAACAGGTGTCGCCAGTGTAAGGTCAATGTTTACCAATATTGAAGGACACAGAGAGTTATCGACATGCCCACATAGTTTTTTGGCAACTACCGGTATTGTTCCGACAGTATCATTTGTGACACTTACCACTTCCCATGTAACTTTAGGAACGCTGGCAGGAACACGTCCATAAATCTCCCTGTCAAAATATTCCTTTATCTCAGGGCGGCGCTTGTCCCACCATACCTTTGCCGACTTTACCTTTTTCCCGTTATTCAGAATGAGCGGATCGGGAAGCGAAGAATACTGTGTTGCTTTTGCCTCATCGTTATTTGCTGCATTTGGTGCAGATGGTGTTCCCGACGGTCCCGGTCTTGTTGCCTTTATCCCGATAAGATCACACATATCCTTATAATCTTTTTGTGTGAGCTGACGGATACTGTCCTGTGCCTGGCGGGAAAACTGTCCGGATGTTATCGTACTATAGAGAATTGCAAAACAAAGAGCACTGTATATTTTTCTCATAAAATCACATATTGCTATGGGCAATAAAACGCTTTATTTAAATAATCAAATAAGCGTAATCACTTTACTCAGGATGCCGGGTTCACCTTTAATCGTTTTCGGGTCCGGCTGGTGTCCGCCTACAAATACTTCAAATTTGCCTGGTTTTACTTTTCTCTGATTATCATTATCAATTATTGAAAATGCATCAGGAGAAAGTGTAAGAACAACACTTTTTGTCTCACCTGGGTCAAGGTGGATCCTCGTAAAACCTTTGAGGGCATGAATAGGAACAGGAACATCGGCAGTAAGATCTGACAAATAGAGCTCAACAACTTCATCTCCGGCAAGTTTCCCGGTATTCTTCACATTAACTGCAACTTTAACTGAATCTCCCTTATTAACAGTTTCTTTGACCTTCAGTTTTTTGTAACTAAAAGTAGTATAGCTAAGTCCGAATCCGAAAGGGAAGAGCGGTTCGCCGGTAAAATACCTGTAGGTTCTGTTTTTCATATTATAATCTTCGAAGGAAGGAAGATCATTGACTGATTTATAGAATGTTACAGGAAGACGTCCACCCGGGTTATAGTCCCCGAAGATCACATCGGCAAGAGCCTGCCCTGCTGCCTGGCCACCATACCATGTTTCAAGTATTGCAGGTATGTTATCCTTCTCCCAGTTAACAGCCAGAGCACTGCCATTAAGCAGCACCAAAATGACCGGTTTGCCGAGAGCATAAATTGCCTTAATAAGATCCTGCTGAACATCCGGAAGATCTATCCTCACCCTGTCACCTCCTTTGAACCCATCAACAGTGACCTTCATTTCTTCGCCCTCGAGTTTTGGGGTGATGCCCATACACATAATTATGATATTTGCCTTCCCGGCAACTTCAAGAGCTTCTTTCTTCAGCTCCTCCAGACTCTTTTCCCCGGGCATTCCCGCAGCCCATAGACAGCCCTGGGCATAAAGAACCTCAGAAAACCCTGCAAGTTTTTCTTTAATGCCACGCAGAGGAGTGATCGGATCGGAAGGAGTCCCGTTATAGTTACAAAGAAGTACAAAAGTCTGGTCGGAATTCGGGCCGATAACAGCAACAGTTCCAACATTCTTTTTAAGAGGGAGGATATCATTTTTGTTCTTGAGCAGAACAATTGATTTCTGTGCTGTCTCCCTGGCAAGTGCTTTGTTTTGTCCGCAATCCACCACACTGTAAGGTATCTTTGAATATTTCACCATCTCAGGCGGGTCAAACATGCCAAGCCTAAAACGTGCAGTGAAGAGTCTCTTTAAGGCAACGTCAATATCCTGTACAGTTATCAGGTTCTTCTCAAGCGATTCTGTCAGATTACGGTAGACTGAGGCACATTCAAGGTCAGTTCCGGATTTAACACCGAGAGCCGCAGCTTCAGCGGCTGTGGCAACTACCTTANNGATTTAACGCCGAGAGCTGCAGCTTCAGCAGCTGTGCCAACAATTTTATGGCCATTGTAGATATCGCTTATTGCGCCGCAATCTGATACTACATAACCGTCAAAACCCCATTCCGTGCGGAGGATTCCGTTCAGAAGGTTGCTGCTTCCGCAACAAGCTTCTCCCTTATAGCTATTATAGGCGCACATCACAGAATAAGCCTTGCCTTCCTTGATCCCCATTTCGAATTGAGCGAGGTAAGTATCCCTGAAATCCCTCTCATCAGTAATGGCATCAAATGAGTGCCGCTCAGGTTCCGGGCCACTGTGAACTGCAAAATGCTTAAGTGTGGCAATAGTTTTAAAGTATTTCGGGTCATCACCCTGCAACCCTTTTACAAACTGAACTGCAATT
>PMIG01000207.1:0-124 GCA_003157055.1 Bacteroidales bacterium
AGTCAAAGCTTCCCTTTAAAAACGAGTACCAGACGCCTGAAACACTTGGCCCTGACAGGATAGCGGCAGTTGCAGGCGCTTATTTGCATTTCCCGGGAGAAAAAGTTCTGATAATTGATACCGG
>PMIG01000207.1:237-8185 GCA_003157055.1 Bacteroidales bacterium
GCAGGCGTTATCAATGGGATCGTTTATGAAATAAATGAGTATATTCGCACGTTTGAAAAAAGAGGCACTGAAATTAAAGTGGTGCTTACAGGCGGAGACAGTGGCTATTTGAAAGAGAGACTGGATCATCATGTTGCTTATCTTCCTGAAATTGTGATTGATGGATTAAATCTTATTCTGGAGTACAATGCAAAATAGACTGGCAAAATTATTTCTGTTAATTTTTATCTCCTTTTCGGTTTCGGTATCCGGACAGAAGCTTATTGATTCCCCGCTTGCAAGATTCAACCTTGGAATTCTCGAACCATCCGGTTCATTCAGAAGCATTGCCATGGGAGGCATTGGAACTGCAATAAGGGAGAACAGCACTATCAGCTATACCAATCCAGCCTCNNTTCCCATCACCATTCCGGCGATATGAATTTTGACCATTTCATGATAGGTTTTCCAATAACCAAGGGTTTTGGTATTGCTGCCGGCGTAGTTCCCCTAAGCAACGGTTATTACAATATAGCTGAAACAATCGCTAAAGGTGATCCTGGTTATGATGCAGTGACAGGTGAATATACGGGTTACCATATCGGAGGAGGCAACCTGAGCAATGTCTTCCTTGGTTCAGGTATAAATCTGACCAAAAATCTTTCTGCAGGGATTAATATGTCATTGCTGTTCGGAGATCTTTCCAGGGCCAATGAATTTATTTTTACAGACTTCTATAATGAATATCATGACAATATATCTGAAGATCTCCATCTTTCAGGGATCAACCTTGAATATGGGCTCCAATACAGCATTCCCATAAAGAAGGACTATTTTTTTAATGCCGGACTCTCTTATAGCGCCGGTAAATATTGTAAATCAAATTACCAGAAACTGTCATTGAGGTATACTTCTTCCAACGTTACCGATACCCTTGCATATATCTCCGATGATACTTCAAAAGCATATCTCCCGGGAACACTCCGTCTGGGTATCTCTTTTGGCAAAAAAAATAAACTGACTGCCGGTTTTGATTATGTTGCAACAAACTGGTCTAATGCCAAATTCCATGGTTCGGATGGATACGTCAGCAACACACGGGCATTTCTTTTTGGAGTCGAATATATTCCCGACAAGTTTTCAAATTACAGCTTTATGAAACGAATTGAATACCGTGTGGGCGGCCATGTTGAAGACAATTACCTTGTCCTAAACGGGCAGCAGGTAAAAGAGTGGGGAGCGAGTGTCGGTTTCGGAATACCGCTCAAACGGTCAGGGATTGGGGCACTGTCGAAAACAAATATCTTTATTGATTTCACCAGGAAATCATATGAAACAACGGCCATATCGCATTATGAAAACTATTTTACGATGGGCGCAAGCCTGAATTTTTATGATTTCTGGTTCGTCAAACGACAATACGAATAATATTCCTCACCATTTGAGGAGATTTGGTTTTTGATATATTGTATCATGAAAAAAGATTCTTCCGGCTGGAAGACAATGTTTGCCGGAATTGTATTTCTGCCGGCAGTTTTGTTTTTGTCATCCTGTGAAAAGAAGATAGATAAGATCAAGAAAACTGATATTCTTACCCTTCCTACCATTACTGTCAGAAATGATACTACGGTTTTTGATGATTCGGGTAAAGTACAGCTCATTATGATTTTTCCTCTTATGGAAACATTCGATAAAACAGATGTACCATATTCTGAGTTTCGGGAAGGAATAACGGTGCACTTCTACGACGGCCAGAAAGATCCTGTCGGAAGCGTAACCTCAAAATATGCGAAGTATTTAAACAAAAAGAATTTATGGGAACTCAGGGATTCCGTTGTTGTTCTCAATCAAACCAACGATAAGCTCGAAACGGAACAGCTCTTCTGGGACCAGGTAAAAGATAATATTTATACCGATCGGTTCGTGAAGATCTCCAATGCAGATATGACAATTATCGGAACAGGATTTGAGTCTGACACGCACCTGAACAAGCGAAGGATTAAGAATCCCGGAGGATCCATTTACTCAAATAATGAATAAAAAATTCCTCATCGTACTTGAGGTAACCTGGATCATTACCGGGGTACTATGCTTTATTGCAGGAATAAGATATGCCTCAGGCCCGGGCAACAATAAAACTTTCGTTTTCTTCCTGCTTGCTGTGGTGTCTTTTCTCTTTGCCTGGTTCCGCGAAAGAGAGAGAAAAAAATAGCTACCTTTGAAGTATGAACGGCATACTGATCATACTTCTCACCATTCTGTTTTCTGCGTTCTTCTCCGGGATGGAGATTGCCTTTGTAACCTCAAACAAGCTGCGGATTGAGCTTGACAGGAAACAGGGAGTCTTTGGATCAGGTATAGTCAGTACATTTACCAGCAATCCGGGCCAGTATATTGCAACCATGCTAATCGGCAATAACATTGCAATTGTAATATATGGGTTGTTCTTCTCAAAGATGCTGGGGCCTCTGCTGACGCCACTATTAAAATCCGACCTGCTTGTACTGATCACCAACACTATCATATCAACGGGCGTTATATTGCTGGTGGCCGAGTTCCTGCCGAAAACAATATTCATTATATCTCCTAATTTTTTCCTTAAGGCCCTCAGTATCCCAACACTCTTTTTCTACTGGATATTTTACCCCATAAGCAAGTTCACTTTAGCTGCTTCAAACCTTTTTATCAGGATATTCTTCAAAAAAAAGCCGGGAGATAAACCGCATGAGAATATTGTTTTCAGCAAAGTTGATCTTGATCATTTTGTAAACATTGCACAGCAGAACAAGGAAGTCTCTGAACCGGATCATCGTAATATGAAAATCTTTCAGAACGCCCTTGATTTCCAGAATGTAAAACTGAGAGAATGCATGGTACCCAGAACAGAGATCCAGGCCGTCGATTGCTCTGCTTCCATCGATGAACTGAAAGAAAAATTCATTGCCACGCAGCATTCGAGAATACTGATTTACCAGGATTCGATAGATAATATTATCGGCTATTTTGAGCTTAAGGATCTGTTTAAAAACCCTCCGGATATAATGTCCGGCCTCAGAAAGTTGTCAATTGTTCCCGAGACGATGGCTGCCAATAAGCTCCTGAAAGTTTTTGTGGAGGAAAAGAAGAATGTTGCACTTGTTGTGGATGAGTTCGGGGGCACGTCAGGTATGGTTACGATCGAGGATGTGCTTGAGGAGATAGTAGGCGACATTGAAGACGAGCATGACATAAATGAGCTTACTGAAAAGGTTNNCTGGCCGGAATGATCCTCTATTTTCACGGAAGCATTCCCGGAAGCAATGATATAATAAGGATCAGGAATTTCGTTTTTAAGGTCCTGAAGGTTACTGCCACACGACTGGAGCTGGTAAATCTCAGAATAGAATAGGAAGAGTAGGTTTACCTTCGTTGAACCCGGTTCCTCATTTCGCTCCGCTTCATTCGAACACCGAAGCTTCAGCGAAGTTTGTCAGCGAAGAATCTCTCATTTTGTAAACCAGAGAAAGAAATTATTTTAAACTATTACAGAAATTTCCCAGGTTCATCAGTCCCTCCCTGGTTTTAATATCTATGCCTGAAGTCTTGATAAACTCTTTGATTTTGTCTGCCGATTCAGGGAATACCTTTATAAACTGATTTTTATTTGTGAATCTATTCATATTGCCATTAACCTTCACCCAGTAAACTATTGCTGGAGACACCATAATATTATCCGGAGGTGTTATCTGCCTGACCTGATTGCCGCCCTGTGCAGACCATACTGCTGTAGGACCAAGGGTTTTTGAAGTCATCCCGTAAGCAGTAGCGCTTCCGACAGGAGTATAACGGCTCTTCTGCTGAATAAAAATAGTCACAGGACCTTTTACTACGACTTCATAAAAGGCTTTTGGTACATATACAAATTTTCTGTTCTTAATATAAACGGTATCTATTTCTTCAGGTTTATCCAATACCATATAGACTCCCCCCTGCTGCTGAAAGACCATTTCTTCATCTACCATGTTATAATCAAGTATTGCACTTAATGTNNGGAAGAGGTTTTGCCTGGTCCGACTGACCGGACAGATCAATCAGGATGAAGCACATAGCAACTATGAAACCTGATTTAAAAAGCACTTTTTGCAAATTGTTTTTTTCCATGTCGCAGGGTCTTTAAACAACATATAAATAAATGTAAATTTAAACAATTCCGATACAGATTCATATCAGCAAATATTATTCCATAATAACATATAATTAAATAAAAAGAGGCTGATATTAACCAGCCTCTTTTGTTTTATTTAGCCTGAATATTATCTCGGTCCTTTAAATGTATAATGTTCAGTCATCAGGTTCCTGTTTTTAGGAGTCACTGTTTGCTGAGTCATCCCCCAGGTAACATCCATACTCTTGTCTGCTGCATTCCATTTATTTATTGATCCGGCACCTGTAAACAGATAGCAGGTACGTGAACGGGCAGGCGGGTCGAACGAAGTATTTACGCAATTTACAACATTATTGGAGGCATCAAACACAAAAGAAGGAGTAAAGGCACCAAAAGCATTACCTCCAGCATTAAAAACATATGAGTAAGTTGCTGCATCTGCATCATACCTGGCACAAGTCATTGCACCGATTGTTCTCAGCTGAACTGTTTCAGGATAATCAGATGGATAGACAGTACCGCCAAGTTCATAGACATAATCTTCGAAAGTACCTGTAACAGTATAAATTCCATCCCATCTGTTTTTTGCCAGGACCTCAACAACAACCTGATCATTCAGATCTGCAGTCAATTTTCCGGTTCCTGAAACTGAGAGTACTTTAAATGCCAGTGCATAATGTGCGGAGAAATCGAAACTGCCTGAACTTGGGAGAGTAACCATAATGGATTTGCTGAACTCTCCTGCCGCAAAATTAAGAGTAATCTGGCCTGCGGTTATAGCTGGTGATACTGTTCCCAAAGAAGGAGGCAAAGGTATATAAGACGTACCATTGGCCAGATTGTATGCTTTGATTATTGACGTATCAGCATCATATTTCAGCACAACAGTTGTGGGTGAATTTAAATCGGCTGCATTGGCAGCGTCTTTTCTTACCTCAAACAGAAGGCCTGTCTGTGATGTAGATTTAGCGTCAACGGCCAGCATACTATATGAATCCGGGTGCAGCTTGACCAGTGTCTGTCCTGCATCGCCCATTGTTTCCGTCTTCGGAAGGCAGGAAACCGCAAGGAGCGCAAAGAACAAGACACAAGCTGCGATTGTAATTTTATGAATAGTTTTCATAATATTTATGTTTAATTTTTATGTTTAATTTATGGCCTCCATTACTTATCCCACCATATTTTGGAATTCATCTTATCACCGCCTGTAAGTCTGCCAACAGCTTCGGCATAGCCTTTAGCTGTTAAACTGATATCAATGGATCCGTATGCATATCTGCGTGGTATCACTTTGGGAGTGTTTGTGCCATCAATTGCAGGTGAAAGTGCAGGATAGCTGGTTCTTCTCCAGGTGCTCCAGCCCTGTACGCCATCTGGAAAATATGCCAGGTATTCTTGTGTGGCAATCTGAGGCAGGTTTGTACCGGCTGCTCCAAGAACAACATTTGCATTGGTGAAATAAGCAGCAGGAGGATCTGTCAATCCCCACTGTTCGAAGGAAGCATTTATGCCGGCTGTGTATAAAGTTGCTGTGGTTTCTGTCGTCCATCCCATGTCGGCTGCTTCAGCACGTGCCAAAAGAATGCTGGAAGCTTTAACGATATAGATAGGGCTTGTTTCCAGACGAAAGGATGGTGCAAAAACATAAGCATAATCAGGGTTTGCCTGACACCAGGCATCTATGCCTACCCAACCGGAATAAGCAATACGCTCTCTTCCATATGGTACCCCCTTGGTTGTAGCACCACCTGATGAGGTTGCACCAAAGACAGTCGCACGGGCATCACCGCCAAGGCTGGTAAGAAGAGCTTCCATAACATCGCTCAAACCATAGTCATGGCGTCCGTCGTACATTACACAGAAAGGATTCCTGTAATTGCCTCCGGGATAAGTAAGCGTGAAATTATCGTCATTGGTTGCAATTGATCCTGCAGCATCTGCCAAAGCAGCTTTGAACTGGGTTGCTGCGTAATCTGAAGCTCCCGGATATACTTTGGAAAGCCTCAGCGACATCTCCATCCTTAATGAATTGGCCAGTTTTTTCCATTTTGAAATATTACCGGCATAAGATGTAACATCGCCTTTAATTGCAGCGCCGGTGGTAAATTGTGCCACCGACTCAGTCAGTTCCTTGATCAGGTCCTTGTAGATTGATTCCTGAGTATCATAATCAACATCCGAAATGCCCTGGAGTGCCTGAGAGTAAGGAATATCACCCCACCGGTCAGTTATTGTCCAGAAAATATATGCTTTCAGGATACGTGCAATTGCGATCTGATTGGCATTGGCGCCATTCAGGGCGGCAGCTGTCATCGTAGCAGGATCGGTGTTATTAATAATTATATTCTGAAGGTCATACAGGATACCTGCATAAGGCGCCTGGGGACTGGCATTATTAGCCGAGTAGCATGAAACATCGGGATACTGAGTTTCTGAATAATACTGGCAATACAGAGCCGGTGTGGTAATACATGCATAACCTCCTATTGCCGTCTCCACATTGGTCAATAAAGCTGAGGTTATAGGGGCGTTGGTAGCTGCAGGGTTGTCATTTGTGCTTCCGAAATCTTTCAGCTTATTGCAGCCTGAGATAATGAGAGCTGTCGCCACAGCAAGAGTTCCTAATTTATAAAATGATTTTTTCATCTTTTTAAATTTAATAATTTCTAAATGGTCACCCTAGAATTTGATCTTGATATTCGTACCAAATGAACGAATGCCAGGGAACTGTCCTGTTTCACCACCTGCACGAGAGATCTCGGAAGGATCAAAGTCTTTGGTTTTGGCATATATAAGCCATGGGTTCTGAGCAACAAAAGCTACAGTTATGCCCTGTATATATTTGCCTATACCTAATTTATTAACCGGGATATCATATCCGATGCTAAGTTCACGCAGTTTGATATAAGTCAGGTCATAAACAAAGGCGTCAAAATATTCAACGTCGTACATACTTTGCCAATATGTATTACATGCGACATAGTAGTCAACATCCTTACGGGTTGTCTGATCAACGCCGAAAACGTGAACTCCGCCACCATCAGCGACGGGATCGCGGATAGGAATTCCCTTGTCATTAAGACCAGAAGTTCCTGCAGTAAGTCCGGAATAGGCACCCCACATATTTGACAATGAGAAGAATTTACCGCCAAACTGATAGTCAATGTTCGCTCCCACAATGAAATCCTTAAATATTCTGAATGAGTTCTGGAGTCCACCCGTGACTTTAGGCAGAACATTGCCAAAATAGTGGTTCGGATCTGAAACATACAACCCGGCAGATGTCAGTAACGGTTTCCCTGTTGCAGAGTCCCTGGCCATTCCTGCACCATAAATTTCTCCCCACGGTCTTCCGGCAGCCTGAATCATTGCAGGTGTATTATTTCTGGCAGAACCATCGGCGTTAGCCCACTGTACCTGAACAACAAACTTGTCTACACCATCTGCTATTTTTACGACATTTTCTTTAATCAGGTAAGCAAGAGAAGCATTAACCTCCCATGAGAAATTGGGCTGGTTTACAGGTCTTAAATTTAAAGAGAGGTCGATCCCCTGTTTTACAATCTTACCGGTATTGAGATACTTTGAAGTAAACCCGCTGTATTGTGCTATAGAGACAGCATATGGAATCTGGTTTTCTGTTCCATCCCAGTATGTTGCTGTAAATCCGATTTTACTTTTCAGGAATCTCATTTCCAATCCGATCTCTTTCATTGTCTTTACAGCACCTTTGATATTCGGATCCACAAGCTGGTCAGGAGTTGCCATAACAAAGTTGCCGTTCCACTGATAGGTTCCGGTAGTGTAAGCAAATCCGGGATACGT
>PMIG01000104.1 GCA_003157055.1 Bacteroidales bacterium
TTGTAAATATCGATCTAAGCACGGGAATTCCTAAGAAGGAGCTGACTTCACTTTCGATCATAAGGCTTGGCACTTCGGGAGGACTAAGGAATGATATTCCGGCAGGGTCGTGCGTAATGGCTGAGACGGCTGTTGGTTTTGATGGTCTCCTGCATTTTTACGGCGATTATGATTGGGTGCTTGATACAACCCTAGCAGACGCGCTTGTAGAGTATCTTGAGTGGCCTGATACTCTCGCCTATCCCTATGCAGTAAATGCAAACAGGGAGCTTATGGAGTTTTTCAGTCAGGAGAATTTCATTAAAGGGATAACTATCTCTGCACCGGGATTCTATGCGCCTCAGGGCAGGCATCTGAGGCTTGATACATTCGACAGTGAGATAAACAACAAGCTGGCTGAATTCAACTTCTTGGGCAGGACCATAAGCAATTACGAAATGGAGAGCTCGGCCATTTATGGCCTTTCAGCACTGCTGGGACATAAAGCACTTACAATCTGCGTTGTCATTGGCAACAGGGTCTCGGGTGAGTTCATCAATGACTATAAACCGATAATGAAAGACCTGGCTCTGAAGGTCATGCGTATACTCTGATTATTTATTTGAAAAGAGTCTTATTATTTTTATTTTTGTTAAGTTTAATAATTTAACAAAAATAAATGTCAAGAAATAATTCCAGCAACGAGTCACGCAGTGATGAAATTGATCTCTTTGATCTTTTCAGAAGGATTGGACAAACAATCTCCGGATGGTTCAAGGCATTAGGAAGAGGATTCCTGGTTACTTTTGCTTTTCTCATAAGAAATATTCTTCCAATTATTCTTTCCTTAATACTTGGAGCTGGAATTTCGCTTCTGGTTAAATGGGTTGCAAGGCCAGTATATGTTTCCGATATTACATTACGAAGCAATGCAGTCCAGAATGCAGACATGATTGATTATTTCAACAAGCTTTCTATTGGAATTAAAGAAGATAATTTTGC
Source organism: Bacteroidales bacterium (assembly GCA_003157055.1). Classification (GTDB taxonomy): domain Bacteria; phylum Bacteroidota; class Bacteroidia; order Bacteroidales; family VadinHA17; genus LD21. The sequence goes on from PMIG01000104.1 coordinate 982, forward strand.
CGGGATTGCTGCATCGTTATCTCTATCACCCGAAAAAGCAGCGCAAATCATAGAAATAAAACCATACTGGGTTATTAGTAAGAACAAGGATAACGTACCAGATTATGTTGATTATAAAAACAAATTTGATGTTCGGGATACTTTAAACCAAAGAATGCAGGATCGGTTTGTTATTGAAGCCAAGGTTGCCAATCCGGTAATATTATCCGAGTTAGCCAAGGGTTTTATTCTTTATGTAAGGAATAACCCCGCCTTCATGCAAAAAAATGCATTCAGGCTTAAAGAAAATGATGAATTGATCACCAGGCTCAAATATGATATTAAGCAGCTTGATAGTTTGCAGAAAGTAAAGTACTTTGAAGAGACCAGAAACAAGTTGCCTGAAAAAGGCGGTCAGATTGTTTTTCTCCAGGAACAGAAAACCCAGCTTGTTTACGAAGACATTTATTCTTTATACCAGAAAAAACAGTCTCTGGATCAGGAGAAAGAATTATATTCTGACCTGTTAACAGTTTTGAGTGATTTCTACACTCCTTTAAAGCGCTATAATGGAGGCTTTTATTATGGCAAATTTATTATCCCCTCGGCTTTCGCTCTGATGATAATTTATCTTTTAATGAGCCTCAACAGAAAAAAACTAAAGGAGTTCTACAAAAAATATTGAACGAATCTGACATTATTCTGAATTCTTTAGTTTCTTATTCTGAAGAAAATATTCTTCCTCCGCTGCAATGGCATTGTCTTCTGGCATTGTAAGAATGCAATAGAAGAGTACAAAGAACATTATACCCCATTGTCGGACAAGAATTGATTCAAACATCATACTTACCATAACTATTATCAGGAAAGGCAAAATAAGTGGAGGGCTCCAAGAGTTTTTTCTTTTTATAAAGAGTGAAATCAAAATCCAGAACAATACTATTGTACCGGGAATTCCAAAAGTAAGCTGGGTTTCAAGATATTGGTTATGTGAATTCAGCTTCATATCAGCTTCAGTTTTAAAACCTTGCTGCAAATATTTTTGAGAAAGCACATCACGTATATTGAGACCTACTCCAAAAAGCGGTTTCTCCTTTATAAGAATCAACGAAGTGTAACAGGATCTTGTGCGAGGATCAATATCCTTCCAGTTGACCTTTTCAACAAAGATTCTGGTTTTAAGCTCATCGAATTTGCGCATTGTCCTGACATTATACCTGACGTAGATTAAAAGTACAAATACTGTGACAGGTGCGGCTATTAAAATGATTCGCCAAATTCTGGATTTTCTGAAATTCCTGAAAATATAAAGAATAAAGAGTAGTATAAGGATCAGAATAGCTGCTTTTACAGAAAGCAATAACAGAATTCCAGTAAAGAATATAACTAATGAATTTCTGATGTAAATATTTAGTTTTAGAGCCTCATCAGCGAACAGAAGCAGTGCGATTACCCACAAAACATTAATTGCCAGATATGTGGGATGCTCGAGCGTCGAAAACTGTTCCCAAGTAAACCTTGAGACTCCAGGAGAAATAAAAGAGCTGAATTTAATCGATCCTTCAGAAAATGAAATGCTCTCCGATGAGACTCTGGCAATTTGGTATATGCATATTATAAGTATACCCAATATAAAGGCTGCAAGTAAGAACCTGATATTTTTTTTGAAAAATTCAGATGCAAATAGTGCAAATCCCAAAACAGGTATTAATATAAACATTAGTTTATCTTCGACCAAAATCCAGCCTGAAGCACCAGAAAAATAATACAAAAAGTAAAGCAGGAAGTATAACACAAACGGCACGACAACAAAAATTTTGTTGACAAAAAGTTTCCGTATTCTGGTAAAGTCNNATGGCCAGAGAGACCAGCTACGAGGGAATGGCAAAAGAAAAACCGTCAGACAAAGCAGAAAAAAACACGGAATTTCCCAGGTATTTCTATTAATTTTAAAAATTGATGATTTCAAATTGAAAAATTATTGCAGGAATTTATCATGGAGTTACAGAGTGGTCTGCCTGAGGTTCCTTAGGTTTACCATATTTTTTGACAAAGAATAACAAAATCAGGTAAAAGAGTGCTGCAAAAAACAGCATCAGTATAACCACTTTCACATTCCCAAGATGCTGAAATAAAACTGCTAACAAAAGAAAGAATAGATTACATGTAATAATTAATGTTGTAGCCTTTAAATGAGAATCACAGACTCTGAGTACCAGGTGATGGATATGGTTTCTGCCTCCTTTGAAGAGGTTGCCATCTTTAACTCTCAGGATTAGCACTCGTATAGTATCCAATAATGGAATAAAAAGCAAAGCTATTGCCATAGCAGGTGCTGCATAAGTATGAAGCTTCAGGTTGCTGTTCTTTTCAAATTCCAGAAATTGAACTGTAAATACAGCTATTAGCAAACCGGTTATCATTGCACCGGCATCACCCATAAAAATTTTGCTCTTCCTGCTAAAGACATTGAATCTGAAGAAAGCAAGCAAAGCGCCGGTTAGCTCAAAACAAAGCAAAGCAAAGGCTTTATGGCCAGTTATGATAAACCATAATCCATAGAATAAGGAGATTACAATGCCCATACCTGAAGCGAGGCCGTCAATCCCATCTATAAAATTAA
>PMIG01000036.1 GCA_003157055.1 Bacteroidales bacterium
CCCCTGATATCCAGTTTTACCTTGTTGGTTATTGGCGATGGGGGTACAAGTGTTAGGCTTGCCATAGTATGTTCATCAATCCTGTTCTCATAGGATATAAACACAAATGCACTGCAGCCAAAAAAAACTACCAAAATCAATACCCATTTAAATTTTCTGATCTCGTCCTTCATTATGATATATTGTTTAGTTTTTATCATTTAACATTTATTTACCACGGAGTAACACGGAGTTTTTCACAGAGTTACACTGCTTTAAATCTCCCCTTCTCCCTAGGGCTGCTTACACGATCAACCAGATAAACAATCGATTTATATGATATCCCTGTGTGCAGACTCAACCCGATCTCACAAGTCCTGCTTGTTGAATATCCATTTTTTACATCACTTTTAAACTGACCTTTTACATTTGCCAGACCGTATTTATTCAGTTCAGGATAGGTAAAACCACGATCACCTGCAAATCCACAGCAATTGCTATCTGGCACTATCACCTTTTTTGCGCAAATCCCTGCCAGGACAGCAAGCTTTTCGTCCAGCTCCATCTTTTTCATGCTGCAAACCGGGAATACGGTGATCACTTCATCAACAGGTGTTATAGTCAGATACGGAAGGAGTCGCTCAGTAATAAACTCAACCGGTTCATAAAGCTTAAGATTTGATTTCATGCTTTCTTTCATTGTGAACAGGCATGGACTCATGTCGCAAAGAACCGGAAACTCTCCATTTCTGCTTGTTTTCAGAAGGGCTGCTTCCAGTTCATCAGACTTTTTCCTGCCGGCTTCCGTATATCCCTTACTTGAAAATGCCAAGCCGCAACAAAGGTTATTCAGGCTTTCAGGATAAATAACTTCAAATCCGCCTTTATGCAACAACTGCACTATTTTTTCTGAAAGTTGCATCTCTTCGTTATATTCTCTCGATTTGCCCATTGAACGGTTTATGCATGACGGAAAATATACCACCTTTCTGACATTTGATGAATGAATCTCACTCTCCGGTTTAATCTTTCCTGCACCTACAGGCATATATTGGTTCCATAATGGGACTCTGTTTCCTGATATCTTTCGCAAGCTACCTGAAATGCCATTCAAAATACCGGTTCCCAGAATCAAATGAAAAAAGCCGATTATTGAAAGTGTTTTTCCGGCAACAAAAGTTACCAGGTTCATATGATTAGCGATCCACATTGCCGTACGTTTTCGTGATGCAACTTTTTCAGAACGCATACTTTTTATTAGCTTACCTGTGTCGATTTTTACCGGACAACCGATTGCACATAATCCGTCGGTTGCACAGGTCTCATCACCGGAATAATTGAAAGATTCTGCAAGTGAAGCGGCTATATGCGGTTCATGTCCGCTTTTTTTGAGCGATACCAGTTCTCTGTGTATCACAATTCGTTGCCTTGGGCTAAGAGTCATTCCTGCTGAAACGCATGAAGGCTCGCAAAACCCGCATTCGGTACACTTGTCAATGACCTCGCTGGCTGCCGGAATGGGCTTAAGATTTTTCAAATGGACCTGTTTGTCATGATTAAGTATCACACCCGGATTAAGGATATTCAAAGGATCAAAAAAGTGTTTGATTTCTTTCATAAGATTGTATGCGTCCTTTCCCCATTCCATTTCAACAAAAGGTGCCATATTTCGACCGGTTCCATGTTCCGCCTTCAGTGATCCGTTATATTTGTGAACAACCAGTTCCGCCACTTCTGACATAAGACAGGCATACCTGTCAATCTCTTCACGTGCGTTAAAGTCCTGATTGAATACAAAATGCAGGTTTCCTTCAAGTGCATGTCCGAAGATCACAGCTTCATCATACCTGAATTTTCGTAAGATATATTGAAGGTCGAGCGTAGCTTCTGCAAGAGATTCCACAGGAAAAGCAATATCCTCTATAATAACAGTGGTGCCGGTTTTCCTCATAGCTCCGACTGAAGGGAACAATCCTTTCCTGATTTTCCATAGAAGCTCATATTCTGCCGGGATATCAGTAAACTGAATATCCTTTACAGCTGGAACGGATTTGAGAGAATCTTTTATTATTTCAATATTTCTATCTATTTCAATCTTATTACCGGCTACGGTTTCAACAAGCAATGCACACACATCTCTCTCAAGCAATTTCAGAAAGCCGGGAATTCCCTTTTCCTCTTCGACAGAACGCAATCCGGCCCTGTCAATTAATTCGACTGCCGAAACTGGTGCAGCCTTAAGGAATGCAACAGCCTTGCATGCACTTTCAATATCAGGAAAAATCATGAGCGAGCTTGCCTTGGAAGGTTGTTCAACGACTGTCCTGAAACTTATATCGGCAATAAAACCCAGAGTTCCTTCCGATCCGATCATCAGATGTTCAATTATATCGAACGGATCGGAAAAATCAATCAAAGCATTAAGACTATAACCTGTGGTGTTCTTCATTTTATACTTCTTCCTTATCTTATCAGTGAGAGAAGTATTTTCTTTAGCGGATTTTGCCAGTTTTTCTATATCTGAAAGAAGTTTAGAATGTGATTCCCTGAATGCCTTTTTACCTGAAATATCCCTTGTATCGAGGATGGTTCCGTCAGCCAGAATGATTTTCATCCCGGCAACAGTATTATATGAATTCTGAACAGTACCGCAACACATCCCGCTTGCGTTATTTGCTGCAATTCNNGACCTCCGGTTAATCCTGGCTGAAGCCTTATTTCAAAGCCATTTTCATTTATATTGAATTTTTTCCACTGGCTTCCTGCTATTACTAAAACAGAATCAGTAATTGCCTGTCCTGACAAACTTGTGCCTGCAGCACGGAATGTTACAGGCAAAGAAAGCTCAAAGCTTTCTTTTAAAATAAATGATACTTCATTTTCATCTTTAGCTCTGATCACAAGTTTTGGAATAATCATGTAAAAACTTGCATCGGTACCAT
>PMIG01000098.1:0-5031 GCA_003157055.1 Bacteroidales bacterium
GTCATTTCGAGCGGAGCGAGAAATCCGGTCGGTGCAACCCCCTTAAGATTCCTCGCTGGCGCTCGGAATGACTCTGGCGGGACGAGTTCTCTGAAGATAATCTCCCCCTGCATATCAGCGCCCCTGCACCCTGAATCGTGTACCTTTTTTTTATCTTTTATCTTTTGTCTTTTGTCTTCTATCTTTTAATTATGGCCGGTCATATAGGTTATAAACCACTTCAGCATCGGCCAGCGATATTCTGGCTTCAAGGCAGCTCTGGCAATCTTCAGCTGAATCATCCGTGCAGGGCTTGTTGTCGTAGAGTTTATAGCTGTCGCGGTATCGTCCTGGTGTGATGTTCGGCATCAGTATATTGGCCCCGATCTTTACAGCCTTCTCCCTCCCTATAGGGTCAATAGCCTGGAGAGCCGTTGCCGCCACTATATTTATATCCTTCATCATGATCCTGATGATAGCGATCATTTTCAATGTGAGATCAAATCGTTCCTTAAGCGGGAGGAGCTTATCAGCATGTATTATAAGAGGAGTGTCGGCATGTTCTATATATGGTCCCATTCCGCACATGTCTATATCGAAATCGCGCATGAAGATAAGGTCGCCGGCAAGATCTTCAAGTGTCTGAAAAGGCAGTCCGATCATAACGCCGGTGCCGGTCTGGTAACCTATATCCTGCAAGCTTTTCAGGCAGTCGAGTCTTCTCTGGAAATCATGCTTCTTATTGTTGGGATGGATTTTATTATAAAGTGTTTTACTGGTAGATTCAACACGCAGAAGATAACGATGGGCACCTGCATCATACCATTTTTTATATATTTCAGGCTTCTGCTCACCGACGGAGAGTGTAACACCAAGCTCTCCGCCTGACAGCTCTTTAATCCGATGAAGAAGATTTTCGATTCTGTCAGTTACAGCCGGGCTTTCCAGTTCGCCTGACTGAAGGGCAATGGATCCGTAACGGCTATTATATGCGAACCTTGCAGCATCAAGTATCTCCTCATCTGAAAGATTATATCGCTTAAGGTTTTTATTCCCTTTCCTGATTCCACAGTAAAGACAATCCTTACCGCAGATATTGGAAAACTCAATAAGCCCCCTGAACCAGACTTTATTGCCGATATACTTTTCCTTAATTTCAGAAGATTTCTGAAAAAGCAAAGTCCTTTCAATACCCTCTGACCGGAGCATAGTCACTGGATCCTCTTTCGTAAAGGCTTCCTGTTCAAGGATATTCTTAATGTTTTTTTCCATCCCGTATTTCTGAGCTTGCAAAGATAAATAAAATGATGCCGAAAACAGTTAATAACAGTATTATATCTAATGATCAGTATCCTGTTTTGAACTATTATTTTTTATTATATTGCCTCATTGTAAATTCAAAGCATGTTTTTCATAAGTTATTATATATCAGAGCAGTATTTGTTTGTTGTTGCTCAGAATGTTGGATTTCTGAAGCGATTTGCCGGGTTATAGGATAATCTGCTTTGCGGATTATCTGATCAATAATTCAATCTTCATTCTACCTTTAAAATGATAAATGAAAAACTTATAAATCCTGACAGTATTGTAGTTATTGGAGGATCAGACGACCTTTACAAGCCTGGCGGAAAAATCCTGAAAAACATTATCGATGGGAAATTCCGGGGTGCCCTTTATGTTGTTAACCCGAAGCAGGACGTTGTTCAGGGATTAAAGTCATACAGGGAACTAAGAGATATCCCGGAGACGGATCTCGCAATTCTCGCAATTCAGGCAAAATATTGTCTTCAGGATGTTGAATTGCTGGTCAGGGAAAAAAATACCAAAGCTTTTATTATAATCTCTGCAGGTTTCAGTGAGGCAGGAGAAGAGGGCAGGAAGCTGGAGAATGATATTGCTGCCATGATCAGCAGTGTCAATGGATCATTGATCGGACCAAACTGTATTGGTGTGATCTCTCCTTATTATAACGGTATATTTACTACACCGGTTCCCCGGCTTAATAAAATGGGGTGCGATTTCGTATCCGGATCAGGAGCTACAGCCGTTTTTATCTTTGAGTCTGCTATTCCTAAAGGAGTTAACTTCTCGAGTATATTTTCAGTAGGGAACAGTGCCCAGACCGGAGTGGAAGATGTTCTGGAATACTGGGACAGCACCTATGAACCGGGAATCAGCTCGCCGGTTAAGCTCATTTATGTCGAGAGCATCCGCAACCCTGATAAGCTTCTTCACCATGCTTCATCGCTCATTAGAAAAGGTTGCAGGATAGCTGCAATAAAAGCCGGTACAAGTGAAGCCGGCAGCAGGGCTGCTTCATCGCATACAGGTGCGATGGCTTCTTCCGATTCTGCCGTGGAAGCGCTTTTCCGTAAAGCCGGAATCGTCAGATGCTCCGGCAGGGAAGAGCTTACAACGGTTGCTTCAGTATTTTTCTATAAGCATCTTAAAGGGAAAAATATTGCCATAATAACTCATGCTGGCGGGCCGGCTGTTATGCTTACTGACGCCTTGTCGGCCGGGGGCATGAACATTCCTAAAATAACCGGCGAGCATCACGAAAAGCTTATGGCNNTGAACAATGTAATCGAGTATGTCGACAAGAAAATGCCGGAGATTGATGGCATGACAGTGATTTTTGGCAGTAACGGCCTTAATGATATGACTGTCATCTATGACCTTCTTCATAAAAAGATAGAGGAATGCAGCAAGCCATTATTCCCTATCCTGCCATCCGTCGCAGCTTCCCGTACTGAACTTGAATACTTCCTGGAGAAAGGTCATGTGAATTTTCCAGATGAGGTAGTTTTGGGCAGGGCCCTGACAAAAATTTCGAACACTCCTTATCCTGCTGATGAAAAAATATATCTCAAGGATATTGATGTACCCTTGATAAGAAAAATAATTGACGATGCTCCGAATGGTTACCTTGATCCTGACAATATTCAGAAACTGCTTAATGCCGCAAGTATTCCTACTGTTAAGGAAGTAGTGGTAAAAACGAAGAAAGAGATTGCAGCACTTGCCAACAAGGTTGGATTTCCGCTGGCTCTGAAGGTCATCGGACCGGTTCATAAATCTGATGTCGGAGGTGTAACCCTGAATATAAAATCCCTGACTCATCTGGAAGCTGAATTCACCAGGATGATTAAAATCAAAGATGTAACAGCTGTGCTGGTTCAGCGGATGCTTACCGGCACTGAACTTTTCATCGGTGCAAAATATGAACCGAAGTTCGGACATGTTATACTGTGCGGGCTTGGAGGAATTTTTGTTGAGACGCTCGGTGATGTTTCGTCGGGATTAGCTCCTCTTACATTTAACGAAGCAAACTCAATGATAAAGAGTCTGAAGGCATACAGGATAATTAAGGGAACCAGGGGCAAACCGGGAATAAATGAACAGAAATTTGCAGAGATAATTGTACGGCTATCAAGTCTGCTGAGGTTCGCTACCGAAATAAAGGAGATGGATCTTAACCCGCTTATAGGGAGTCCGGAAGCAATTACCGTGGTAGATGCAAGGATCAGAATTGAAAAATGAAACTAATGATGTTTTGACAAAATAATACGATGAACAATATACCCATACCATCAGATCTAATAAACGATATCATTCTTTCCACCGGGATCAATCCGAAAACAGCCTCAATCAGGGAGATAGTTCATATCGTTAACCTTTTAGAGAAGAAAACCGGGACCAGTTTTGTAAGGATGGAAATGGGAGTGCCGGGACTTCCGGCGCCTGCTATAGGTATAAACGCTGAGATTGATGCACTCAAAAGCGGAGTCGCCTCAGTTTATCCTGATATATCAGGCCTCCACTCTCTAAAAGAAGAGACTTCAAGGTTCATAAAACTTTTCCTGAATATAGACGTCAGTCCTGAAGGCTGTATACCTACTGTTGGTTCAATGATGGGAGGGTTAGTCAGCTTTCTTGTAGCCAACAGGAACGACAAGACCAAAGAAGGTACTCTGTTCATCGACCCGGGCTTTCCAGTTCAGAAGCAGCAGGTTAAGATGCTTGGTCATGATTACTATTCCTTTGACGTGTATAATTTCAGAGGAAAGAAACTGAGGGCAAAACTTGAATCTTATCTCAAAACCGGGAAGATTTCCTCTCTGCTATATTCAAATCCAAACAATCCTGCATGGATCTGCCTAAACGATGAGGAACTGTCGATTATAGGTGAACTTTCTGTTAAGTATGATGTTATTGTAATTGAGGATCTTGCATATTTCGGTATGGACTTCAGAAAAGATTATTCCGTTCCGGGGAAACCCCCTTTCCAGCCTACCGTTGCCAGATATACCAATGATTATATAATGCTTATCTCAAGCTCAAAGATATTCAGTTACGCAGGTCAGAGAATAGGAATGATGGCAATCTCGAACCATCTTTTCGACAGATCGTACCCCGACCTTTTAAGATATTACCCATCGGATAAATTCGGACATTCGCTTGTATTCGGAGCTTTATATGGAATTTCTGCAGGAGTCTCTCATTCGTCCCAGTTTGGCCTGGCTGCAATGCTGAAAGCAGCCAATGATGGAACCCATAATTACCGCAATGATTTAAAGGAATATGCTGAAAAGGCAAAGATAATGAAAGAGCTCTTTGTAAAGCATGGATTTAAAATCGTTTACGACAAGGATATTGATGAACCGATTGCAGACGGTTTCTATTTTACAATTTCATATCCCGGTTTCAAGGATCGTGAATTGCTCTGGGAGCTTTTAAAGTATGGTGTAAGCGCAATTTCGCTCGATATTACCGGGAGTGATAGGAATGATGGCCTCAGGGCATGCGTATCGCTTGTTCCGAGGAAGCTATTCGGAGACCTGGACATTCGTTTGAAGAAATTCAGTGAGGATCACGATTAAGAAATAATTAANNAAAGGTTATTTCTATGCTTTTCCCGCTAATCCTGAACTGTGCATCGGATGTGCAAATTGTGCCATGGTTTGTCCTGATGGCGTCATAACAGTTTATAAAACAAAAATATAATGCGGTAATGGAAAAAGAACTAAGATTGATGAAAGGCAATGAAGC
>PMIG01000098.1:5087-6465 GCA_003157055.1 Bacteroidales bacterium
GGCCGAAAGTGAAGTGGCAGCCATTAATATGGTATATGGCGGTGCCGGATGTGGTAAAAAAGTGATGACTACGTCTTCTTCACCGGGAATCAGCCTCAAGCAGGAGGGGATAACATATATTGCCGGTGCTGAACTGCCGTGCCTGATCGTAAATGTTGTCAGGGGCGGACCAGGTCTCGGAACCATTCAGCCTGCACAGTCAGATTATTTTCAGGCGACCAAGGGGGGAGGTCATGGCGATTACCATCTTATAGTTCTTGCCCCGGCATCGGTGCAGGAGATGGCCGATTTTGTGGATCTTAGCTTTGAACTTGCTTTTAAATACCGTAACCCGGTGATGATACTTTCTGACGGAGCGATAGGCCAGATGGTAGAAAAGGTCTGGCTTAGTCCGCAGAAAGAAAGATCAAAAACAGTACCCTCGTGGGCTACCACCGGAAAGCCTTCCACCAGGGAAAGGATTATTATTACATCACTCGACCTTGATCCCTATGCACAGGAGAGATTTAACCAGAAGCTTATTGACAAGTACAATGTGATCAGAGAAAATGAGGTTCGCTTTGAAGAGTTTCAGTGCGACGATGCAGAGTATCTTTTTGTAGCTTACGGAATAAGCGCCAGAGTCTGCCAGAAAGCAGTGCAGCTATGCCGTGCTGAGGGAATTAAGGTAGGTCTTCTAAGGCCTATAACCCTATTCCCGTTTCCATCGAAGCGGATAAATAAACTAGCCGATAAGATGAAACTGATTCTGTCAATTGAAATGAGCGCCGGCCAGATGGTCGAGGATGTCATGCTTTCAGTGAATGGCAAAGTTCCAGTTTATCATTTTGGACGTATGGGCGGAATAGTGACTGCGCCTGATGAAGTCGTGGAATTTTTAAAATCAAAAATAATAGGAGGTTAAAATATGGCTGTAGCTACTGGAATTAAAGAGGTCATTAAGCCTGAAAACCTGGTTTACAAAAAGTCTAAGATCATGACCGACAATGTGCTTTCATATTGTCCGGGTTGTGGTCATGGAACAGCACATCGCATTCTTGCAGAAATAATTGAGGAAGAGGATCTTCAGTCCAGGACGATAGGAATATGTCCGGTGGGCTGCTCTGTATTACTATATAATTTTCTGGATATAGACTGGCAGGAAGCTGCACATGGACGTGCTCCTGCTCTTGCAACAGCAGTAAAAAGACTTCTTCCCGACAGATTCGTTTTCACTTACCAGGGTGATGGCGATCTTGCCGCTATTGGGACGGCAGAAACAATTCATGCATGCAACAGGGGAGAAAACATTCTGATTATCTTTATTAACAATGGTATTTATGGAATGACCGGTGGACAGATGGCACCTACCACTCTTCCGGGAATGAAATCATCAACA
>PMIG01000355.1 GCA_003157055.1 Bacteroidales bacterium
CGAAAGTCTGGGGAACGATCCATACCGGCTTTTGTCCTTCAAATGCTTTTGCAAGCTGACCCGCAACATTCCCGACCAAGGTCACCGGTAATTCAGGAACAGGATAAGGATCGGCCATTACAATATCCATGGCATCAGCATATTTTAAAGAAGAAAGGAATGGTGCCATGAAGACCACCGAAACAGGGTGCCAGGGATCAATTTCCTTTATAAGTTTATATATTTTTACCAGTGAATCAGGTGATATTTTGTTGCCATTGGGTTCATCAGCAATATACCATGCAAGGAGAGCAGGATGATCCTTAAACGTATTGACTTCATTTATAAGCAGTTCTCGCTTACGACTGTCGGTCAGCCCATCTATTTTTGAACTTACACCTCCACCTCCGGAGACTGAAAGCAGATTATAGTGTACTTTCATTCCAAGTTCTGCGCATCTGTCCATGTAGGCTTTCCGATCTTTGAAAGTCTCCGGAAGGATCTTCTGGTATGGTGAAATAACATTAAATCCCCTGACAGCCTCTTCTTCGGGAAGAGTAGGATAAACAGGCGAATAACAGTAAAATCCGAAAGGAAAAAACTGTCTTTTGTTCACAATCAGTCCGCCCGTCAGCCTGTCGGTCTTAACTTCGTTTGTCTTGTAATCCAGTTTCAGTAGGTCAGCGGCAACCTGATATTTGTAAGGTTTGCCTGCTACAGAAACTTCTGCGATCAGCTTATAATCAGAAGGTTTTAGATTAAGATTTACAGGTATCCTTATTATTTTCTTCCCAGGAATTCCTTTCCATGAACCAACTGTTTCTCCATTTATGCTCAAATTGACAGAAATATTACAATAAATAATATTTTGCGGGATATGTAGCAGCATCTCACCGCTATTTTCGAATGAATAAAAACTGAGCCTTGAATTAATTCTGAAGGCTTCAGTATCAGTGGTTTGCGGGATAACTAATTGTGAATAAATTAACAGTAATAAGATAAGGATCGGTCTCTTTCTAAACATGAGTTAACAGGATTGCTAGTCTTTAAATGTGATTCTTATTTTAACTTCATTATCTGCCGGTATGCCGTTTTTCATGGCAGGTTTCCACGCCGGTCCCTCCTTAATCAGCCTTTCTGCTTCTTTCGAAAACTCGTCACCGGGAGTTTTTAATACTTTAATATTCCTGATTGATCCGGTTTCTGAAACCGTGAATCTTATGACAACGACTTCTCTTTCACCTGCAGTCATGGAAACCGGTTTCTTAATGTTCTCCTCTATATACTTGTCAAACTCTTTTCTTCCGGCAACAGGTTCAGGAGGCTTGTATGCTGATTCAGTATCATCAGCTTTTTTATCGGCAGCTTTTGCTCTTTTAGAAACTCCGTAGCCTGCGACCACTAACTCATTCAATGATGTCACGGATGGTTCGGGAACAGCTTTCTTTTCAGTATCAGGTTCTGCTGCGGGCGCTGCTGAAATCAGCATATCTTCCTGTAGAAAATTATCGGTATCAGCCTTGGTAACTATAGAATTATAAGCCATTTTAGCTAAAGCATTTTTTTCAATATGTGACTTTGATTTTTCCCCTTTTGCTTTACCGGTAACACTTGATATCTTTTCTTTAGGTGATTCAGTTATCTTATTGTGTTCAGATACTTCTGTTTCTGCTTTCTCAGGTTTTGTAATGGCTTTTGATTCAGATATTTCCAGTGGAGTTGTATTAAGAGCTATTTCAGGTCTTTCAGATGCTTGTTTATTTCTATTTAGAAGGAAAAACAATGAGGATATTACCATGATTACAGCAACAGAAGCTGCAATCCGGTACCAGATCATTATTCTTCTGCCGGAAACTCTCTTTTCAAGCTTCTTCTTCATTAAATCGATATCCTTCCCGGCCTGGTCTGCAGGCATTCCTGAGAATCCTTCAGCAGCCTCATCGGCAAATGGATCCTTCTGAAGCTCTCTTTCGAATGAGTTCCTCTCTTTTCCTGACATCTTATTTGCCATGTATTTAAGAAGATCAGGAAGACTGGTCATGTTGTTTTTATCTTTCCCTTTCATTTTTACCTTCAATACAAAGTTTCAGATTTCTTTTTCCATTCTGCAGATGACTCTTTACTTTATTTTCATCAATACTGAGATTTTTTGCGATCTCGTTATAGCACTTGTCTTCAAAATAAAACTGCATGATACACTTCTTCTGCTCATCCTTCAGTTTCTCAATACAATCGGCAAGCGCCTTTTCCATATTCGGCTCATCTTTGTCAATAGGATGCAAACCGGAGCTGTTTTCCATAAAATTTCCGGGATCAAGAAGCCATTCATTATGTTTTTCATTTTGCGCTTTTCTTGACCTTAGCTGCATGAGGCAATAATTCCTTGTTACAACATGAAGCCAGCTCCTGAAGTTCTCAATTTTTTGTTTCGGGATTTCCGTTACCAGCTTTTCGAAGATCTGCATCACTGCGTCCATCGATTCTTCTCTATCCCTTAGGTATTTCAGACAGACACCATAAACGAGGTGCATATATGATGAATATAATTCCCCGAGGACCTCAGGATCACCTGTGGAGGTAAATTCATCAATAAGCTCCTCCTCAGATCTGCTTATGATGTTCTTTTTATGAGAATTAAAAATCAACTTCAGGATTTTCTGAAAATACAACTTTAGCTCACTTTGAGCATTTCACCTTTAAAGATAGCGCAAATAAAAATTATTCTGCCGGTTTATGGAATTTCTGAAATTCCTGCATCCTATGAGAAATGTTTAACCAAAAATTCAATAGTTATGAAAAACAGTTTAATAATTTTCGCAATGGTGATCCTTGCAGCAGTAGCAATCTCATTCAGTGAATCAAGGATCATTACCGGCAAGGTTACCGATGAGACCGGAAATCCTCTTGCAGGAGTTAGTGTATCAATAAAAGGTACCACCACAGGTACCGTCACCGATGTAAAAGGCAGCTATCAGATTTCTGTTGCTGATTACGATAAAATCCTGATTTTTTCATTTGCAGGTTATATAACTGCAGAGGAGCCAATCTCAGGAAAGAATGTAATCAACGTGGGGATGAACCCTGAAACCATAATGATGGATGAAATGGTTGTAACAGGCTATGGTGCTAAAAAAGAGAAAGCAGCAATGAATGCTCCTTCTGCTTCGGTAGCGTATGATCGGGCTTCCTTCCAGCGTTATAATAATAATTTTAATACTGAGGGGTACGCTGCGGTTACCGAAAACGGATTTAAGAATGTGAAGAATAATCCGCTGTCGACATTCTCCATAGATGTTGATAACGCTTCTTATTCAAATATCCGCAGGTTTATAAACAGCGGATCTTTACCTCCTGCCGATGCAGTAAGAATAGAAGAGATGATCAATTACTTCAAATTCAACTATCCTGAGCCAAGTGGAGTGCATCCATTTTCAGTCTATACGGAACTTGCAGTTTGTCCTTGGAACAGAAATCACACTCTTCTTCAGGTTGGCCTTCGCGGAAAAAGCATTGATAAGTCATCGCTTCCTCCTTCAAATCTTGTTTTTCTTATCGATGTATCAGGCTCTATGGATGAGCCCAATAAGCTCCCGCTTCTCAAATCGGCATTCGGCCTGCTGGTAAATGAGCTTCGCGCTCAGGATCACGTAGCCATAGTTGTATATGCAGGTGCAGCCGGGCTGGTACTTGAATCGACACCCGGGAATAGAAAAGGTGTGATAATGAGTGCAATAGATAATCTTGAGGCTGGCGGATCGACTGCCGGAGGAGAAGGATTAAAGCTGGCCTATAAAGAAGCTCAGAAGAATTTTGTGAAAGGCGGGAATAATAGGATAATACTTGCTACTGATGGCGATTTCAATGTCGGAGAATCCAGTAACGGCGGAATGGAGAGACTTGTCGAGGAAAAGCGCGAACAGGGCGTATTCATTACTGTTCTGGGTTTTGGAATGGGTAACTACAAGGATGATAAAATGGAGATAATTGCCGATAAGGGAAATGGGAACTACGCATATATCGACAACCTTCAGGAGGCCAGAAAGGTACTCGTTCGTGAGTTTGGCGGAACTCTTTTCACAATTGCAAAAGATGTTAAGTTCCAGCTGGAATTCAATCCGTCAATGGTCGAATCCTACAGGCTTATCGGTTACGAAAACAGGCTGCTTAACGATGAGGATTTCAACAACGACGTTAAAGATGCAGGTGAAATGGGTTCAGGCCATATGGTAACTGCTCTATATGAGATCGTACCTAATGGTTCCGGCGAAAGTTTGCCGTCAATCGATCCTCTGAAATACCAGTCTCCAAAAGTAAGCCGTGAGGAAACCTATTCTGATGAACTGCTGACAATAAAAGTCAGGTATAAGAAACCAGACGGCAATACCAGC
>PMIG01000138.1 GCA_003157055.1 Bacteroidales bacterium
AGTCTTGGTAAAATACTGATGACCAGAGATGAATTTGACCTGAATCCTGTTCCAGTCATTCAGGGATCCCATTTTATTCTGAGCCTTCAGTTCTTCAAAAAGTGTATTTGATACAGGTATAAAATCACTTCTCCCAAGGTAATCAAGATCGGAATCACATATAATATCCTCAAGCAGATTAGTTGGTTTTGGAGGAAGCTTGGTCGACATTATTATTTCACATATCCTGTCGATCTGCGCCGGGCTGTAATTATATTTTGGAAGCATTTCGCGCGCAATAAGGGTTCCCTGGTATTCATGGCCGTCATAAATAATCGTATGGCCCACATCATGGAACAAACCTGCTGTCTTCAGCAGGAGAATTTCTTCATCAGTGCAACCCTCCGCCCAGCCGATAAGCTCAACTTCAGTGACAACATCAACAGTATGCTTCACATTATGATAGAAGAGATAACCTGGCAGCTCCTTTTCGAGTTTATCGAGAATAATTTCCTGTATATCGGTGAACTGAATTAGCCCGAATTTCACTCTGAATGCATCGTTGGGGAATTTTCCCAATCCATCAACCGAGAACTCTGGCTTGAGACCTTTCACCCAGTACATCTGCAGATCTCCCTTGTATTTGACAGGAAGTTTTCCGAAATATTCGCAATCGAAGAATTCCTTTACGAGTTCATATGTCATAACCGAGATGAGTATCATACCTTTTTCAGAGACAGCCTCAACCCGGCTTGCCGTATTTACAGTATCTCCCTTTATATCGTAGCTGACTTTTTTCTTTCCTGAAATCGAAGCTGTGACCGGTCCTGTATGAATTCCGATCTTCAGGTCCCAGATGCTTTTTATGCTGCCTCTTTTGCCGATCTCGTAATTTTCAAGGAAATTGCGCATCTCCATTGCCGCCATTACTACATCGATAGGGTTGGTGATGTTTTTATGAGGGATGCCTCCCGCACACATATAGGTATCGCCTATAGTTTTGATTTTTTCAATTTTATATTTGTTAACAATAGAATCGAATTCATAAAGAATTTCGTCAAGCTCATCCATTATTGCCGAGGAGTCCATTCCTTCGTCAAGCTTCGAAAACCCATGAATATCAGCAAAGAGAACTGTCGCCATATTGAACTTCAGCGATTTCTCCTTCTTCTCTCCTTCCTCCGTCTCTTTAGGAGTTTCCGGGGAGGCTCTTTCGGAACGAGCCTTTAATTTTTCATTATCACTGGTAAGTTTTTCATTCTGCTTCTCCAGCTTCTTGATATGATCTTCAAGCTCCTGGTTTTGCCGGGCAAGCTTAGCTATCCTTTTTACCAGTTCATCATAATCGTTGGAAGCCATAATGGAATTTGTTGAACAGTAAATATACTAATTTCCTTATTTACACCTTAACAATCAGAATTATCAAAATGTTGTATTTTTGAACAAAGAGAGTTCTGATGATTGAGAAGACAAAGGGAATAGTCCTGCACCAGATAAAGTATACTGATTCAGGTATTATAGCCCAGCTATATACAAGAAAGTACGGCCGGAGATCTTTCCTGATCCGGGGTGTAAGGAATAAAAAAGCCGGCAGGCATGCTGTTTTCCTTCAGCCGATGTTCATACTCGATCTGATTGCATATAACAAGGAGTCAAGAAGCTTGCAGACTATGAGGGAATACTCTGTCTCATATACGCCTGCCGATATCCATTCAAATATTAAAAAGAGCAGTGTTGCAATTTTTCTTGGTGAAGTACTCACTTCCGTGCTCCTTGAAGAGAGCCCGAATGAAGAGCTTTTTGATTTTATTGAAGAATCGGTCATGTATTTCGACAGGTGTACTGAAGGATACGCCAATTTCCATATTGCTTTTCTTGCCGGACTNNATTTTTGTTCCGACCCCGCCTCTGAATGGAAGCTATGCGAGCCGGGAAGTATCTCAGGCCCTTTCCTTATTTTTTTCCTCATCCTATGAACAGATAAAAGATATTCCGCTTACCGGATCATTCAGAAATGAGGTACTTGAAACACTTGTCAATTACTATTCACTTCATCTGCCGGGACTGAAAAAAATCAGATCGCTTGAAGTCCTTAAAGAGGTTTTCAGCTGATCAAAATGACTTCTGTTTTTTATTATCTTTAAAGATAAATCAGATTATATATGCCGGTAATTCCTAAACTGATCAAGCGGCTCAATACCAAGCGTATAAGTCAGATTGAATACATAAAGCGTCATCCTACCGATACCCAGAAGGCTGTTCTTTCAGGTATCCTTGCCAAAGCTTCAAACACTCATTGGGGATTTAAATATAATTATGCTTCAATAAAATCTGCAGATGAATACCGTTTGACAGTTCCGATCCAGACATATGAGAAAATAATTCCAATGATAGAAAGGCTGCGGGCTGGAGAGAAGGATCTGCTCTGGCCGGGAGAAATCAAATGGTTTGCAAAATCATCCGGGACTACTTCATCAAAAAGCAAATTCATACCTGTAAGCCAGGATGCCCTGGAGCAATGCCATTACCAGGCGGCCAGAGATGTTCTTGCCTTATATACCCTTAATAATCCCTCGACACACATTTTCAGCGGCAAGGCTCTGACCCTCGGTGGCAGCCATCGTATAAACAAATTCAGCAACCAATCGCTCTACGGCGATCTGTCTGCCATTCTTATTGAAAATGCCCCATCATGGGTTGAACTGATAAGTACTCCGGGTAAAAAAATTGCATTGATCGAGGATTTTGAGCAGAAGCTTGATCTCATAACAAAAAAAACTGTTAAGGAGAATGTCACTAATTTTTCCGGAGTACCCTCCTGGTACCTTACGCTTATCAAGCATATTTTATCGTATACCGGAAAAACCAACCTCCTGGACGTATGGCCAAACCTTGAAGTGTTTTTTCACGGAGGGATAAGCTTTACGCCATACCGTGAAATTTACAAGGAGTTGATTGCAGGTGAACAAATGCATTACATGGAAACCTATAACGCATCTGAAGGTTTCTTCGGCATACAGGATGATCCCGCACAAACAGACATGCTTCTTATGCTCGATTATGGGATTTTTTATGAGTTTATCCCGTCTGACAAGATCTCCGGCGATTTTCCCCCTTCTTTAACCCTGGCTGAAGTTGAGAAAGGTGTGAATTATGCTATTGTTATCTCTACCAACGGCGGCCTCTGGCGATATATGATAGGCGATACCGTTGTTTTTACCAGTACCGATCCTTATCGCTTCAGGATATCCGGACGTACAAAACATTTCATTAATGCATTTGGAGAAGAGGTAATCGTTGAAAATGCCGAAATGGCGCTCGACGCTGCATGCAAAGCTACCGGTGCAATTATTTCAGAATATACAGCTGGACCTGTATTTATGGGAGCATCATCAAAAGGCACGCATGAATGGATAATTGAATTTGAAAAAGACCCTTCGGATCCTGACAGATTCACTGAAGTTCTTGATGAAACCCTTAAATCGGTCAATTCCGATTATGAAGCTAAAAGATTCAGGGATATAAATCTTGTGAAACCTTTGGTTAGAAGGGTGCCAAGGGGAACTTTCAACAAATGGCTTAAAACAAAAAATAAATTTGGCGGGCAGAATAAGGTTCCAAGATTATCTAACTCAAGGGAGTACATTGAGGAATTATTTACTGTTTCAGGAATAAAATCCTGAAGTGAATAAATCTTAGCAGCGAACTGAAGTTTTTTTGTAATTTTATAAAATAAAAGCATTCAATTATGCACATTGCAATTGCAGGAAATATAGGATCGGGTAAAACAACGCTGGCAGGGTTGCTTGCCAAGCATTACGGCTGGGCACCGTATTATGAGGATGTTGATTATAACCCTTATCTCAACGATTTTTATGAAGACATGCTTCGCTGGTCCTTTAACCTTCAGATTTATTTTCTTAACTCGCGATTCACCCAGGTGCTCGAAATCAAGAAGTCAGACAAGCCTATTGTACAGGACAGGACAATTTACGAGGATGCAGAGATATTTGCTCCTAACCTTCATTCGATGGGATTAATGTCAACCCGCGACTTTGAAAATTATTCAACCCTTTTCAAACTTATGAGCTCATTAGTAAAGCCGCCTGACCTTCTTCTCTACCTGCGGGCTTCCGTTCCGACTCTGGTAAACAATATCCAGAAACGCGGGCGTGAATATGAGAGCTCTATCCGTATCGATTACCTGAAAAGACTGAACGAAAGATATGAAGCTTGGATTGAAACTTATAATCTCGGGAAACTTCTGATAGTGGAAGCTGATCATTATAACTTTCCCAATAATAAGGATCACCTCGCCGAGGTAATCGATAAAATAGATGCCGAATTGCACGGACTTTTTTAATTTTTTTGACTTCTTCCCTTTAGTTGTTAACTTTACTTTTCATCGACTGCAAAAACGATGAACAGTTTTGTCTATAATCATTTAAACCAATATTGTCATGAAATCATTTAAACTTATGCTGTTCCTGGCTGCAGCTATCCTCATTACAACCGGAACCTATGCCCAGACAGATCTTAACAAGCCTGCCCCGATGGATCCGGAGGTCAGGACAGGAAAGCTCCAGAACGGGCTTACATATTTCATCAGGAAAAACAAGGAGCCTGAGAAAAGAGCAAGCTTTTATATCATTCAGAATGTAGGCGCGGTTCTTGAAAATGACGATCAGAACGGCCTGGCACACTTCCTTGAGCATATGTCATTTAATGGTACCGAACATTTCCCCGGCAAGGGAATTTTAAACGGACTGGAAAAGCATGGTGTAGCATTCGGCTATAACATAAATGCATATACTTCCTATGATGAAACCGTTTACAATCTTTCAAATGTACCGTCCGACAAGCCTGAACTTGTAGATACCTGCCTTCTGATACTCAACGACTGGTCACATTATCTTACA
>PMIG01000239.1 GCA_003157055.1 Bacteroidales bacterium
CCAGGATTTTTGACAGGTATATTCAGCATAGCCAGGAAGCCGGTGATAAAGACAGAGTGGAAATGTACCGGGCTCTTGAGCTTAGCTACAACACCGACCTTGATACTGCTGCCAGGATCAGGGAGATTGGATTTAAAAAAGAGGTCAACGGCAGGTCTTTTCCCATTTATTGCGGAAAGCTTATGCTTCAGGAAATGGACCAGCTTGGGTTTATCCGCTCCCAGCTTGACGTGCTTAAACAAGCCTATGTAAAGGATAACAGGATTATAAAGATCATTGAAAAAGTTGCCATCAGCCTCTCAGAGTACCATTATATTACGCTTATGATCAATAATAAGGACTATGATGGCGCCCTAAGAACAATAGAGGGCCTTTCAATCTTCGAAAGATCAAGGGAGGAAGTTATCAATATCCATGCAACTGCCCTGTTCGAAAAGGGGAAAAACCGAATGGAATCCGACATGACCGAGGAGGCAATTGAATTGTGGAAAGAGGTCCTGAATATAAATAAATTGTCCGACGAATATTCGGAAGAGATTTTAACCATTTCCAAAGCCAAGGCAGCTGACCTTCTTCAAAGAAATCCCGAATCGGCAGTCAGGCTTATCTGTGATTGTCTTGAACTTGCCAAAAACGACCCGGAACTTGAACAGCTGCTGGCCCTTGCTTACAGCAGGCTGGGAATGAGAAAGCTGGGGTTGGCAACGCAGGAATTTGAAAAAGACAAAGATCGTGACAAGATAAAAAAAGCCATTAAATCTGCTGTAGCTGATCTTGAAGAATCTGTGAAGCTGAACCCATCGGATGCAAATACTATCGAAAACCTGAGACTGGCCAGGAGTTATATTGATACATTAGACATTCCAGTTACTCCACCAGTAAATAATACAACAGTAAGTTTGGGGTTTAACGATGAAGGAATCAAATTGCTTAAAGAAGCTGAGGAATATTCAAAAAGCGGATTCTCAGGACTAGCAGTGACCTCAGCAAATAACGCTGTTGATTCATTTAGACAGGCACACCGGCTGAATCCCGCAGATTCAGTAATTGAAAAGAATATCAGTATTGCACTTGACTGGGTGGCTAAATATACAAGGGAAGACAATACAAAACAAAATCGCGGGCAAGCAAAAAAAGGCAGTTTTTCAGTTGCAAATACATTTTTTATTTTGGCTATAATTGCTTTTGCTCTTCTCTGGTTTCTCGATAAAAAAATAGTCTGATATGAAACCGACAACCATAAATTGTCCTTGTGGCTATGGCAATAACCTGGGGCCGGAAAGCAAAACCTGTCCGATCTGTGGCCTTAATCTTGAGCCCCTTCACAGGATCCATTCATTACCTGCAGGGTACTTTAAACTGGGAAGAGATTGTTATGAACAAAAGGATTTTATTAAGGCAAGGCAATATTTTTCGACATACCTGTCATTATCCGATGATCCGGTTCCTGAATTGTTTGATTATCTTGGACTTAGCTCCCTTGGTGCAAAGGACTATGAAGCTGCTGTAAAATACCTGAAGACGGCTGTAGAAAAAAATCCTGGTAATCAGGAAACAAATAAGGCGCTGAATGACCTTGAAAGGAATAAGATCATGAAAAGGTGGCAGCAGGGAATCGTGGCAAGCCTCCTGATCATTTTGCCTGTATGCTGCATCGCTTTTATCCTTCTTACCGGAAGGGGGAAGAACGAAATTAAAAGGCTGGAGAATATCATCACTGTCAAAAATGAAATGATCAACAGCAAAAGTGTGCAGGCTCCAAAGTCTGATCTGGCAATCCATGCAAAGACATCCGCTTCTCTTGTTTACCATGTCAGGCCCGGCGAGACTCTTTCACTTATCTCTTATTCAATTTATGGAACAGATAAGAAATGGGACCTGATATTCAATGCAAACAAAGACAAAATAACCGATCCTGACATACTGGATGCTCAATCATCAATCATAATTCCTCTGGCTGCAGAGAGCCTGCAGCATTAGAATACTGACTGATTTTTCTGCTTAAAGAACATCGGTTTTGGCTTGCCGGGGAATATTAATCATAACAAATAAATATTCAATGAATCAAATATCTGCAGGTGTGAAATATTCATGGATCCTTGCTTCGTCTGAAGCATACCATGGAGGATTCAGTGAAATCGAACCGGAACATTTTTACCTTGGGATACTAAAGCTTTTTGATATTCGGAATGACCTTACCGGTAATTTCGACAATATTTCGCAACCTGAGATAGATGAAATTCAGAAAGAAATTAGTCAACCATTGAATGTGCTTTTAAAGTACATAAAAGATATTACGGTATACCGCCGTACACTCCGTATCATATTAATAAAAGGAGAGCCGAAACAAGGCATGAAGGAAATACACCGTTCACAGATATCAAAATCGGTTTTTGACAAGCTGCAGAATACTATTTTGGCATCAGGTATAATCAATATATCATCTTTGCTGGCAGAACTGATTACCCTTGGCAGATGGCAGATAAGGGAATCATTACTGTCGGGGAATGTCAATATTGAGCAATTGCTTAAGGAGATTCAACTGCAGGGTCAGTCAAATCCTCTGCATACATCCGGCGCTCCTGATACTCCGGGATTTGGAAGGAACCTTAATACTCTTGCAAGGGAAGGGAAGCTGAACCCGGTTATAGGCAGGGAAATGGAGATTATTGAGCTGGGCAGGGTGCTGATGCAGAAAACAAAAAGCAATGCTATTTTAATAGGTGATGCCGGAGTAGGAAAGACTGCCATTGTAGAAGGTCTTGCCTTGGCAATAGTTAGAGGGAATGTCCCGGAGCAGTTGAAGAATAAAACGATCATCGAGGTTAATATTGCAGAGGTAATTGCCGGGACAAAATACCGCGGCGAATTTGAAGAAAAACTTCAAAAGATCATCGATGATTTTATAAGGAACACTGATCATATTCTCTTCATAGATGAAGTTCACACATTAATAGGTGCAGGCGCGACAGGAGGACCAATGGATGCTTCAAATATCCTTAAGCCGGTACTGGCCCGTGGTGAAATACGGTTTATCGGGGCAACAACCATTGATGAGTACCGGAAATATATCGAAAAGGATCCGGCTCTTCAGCGGCGGATGCAAACAATCAGGGTAGAAGAACCAACATTGCAGAGTTGTCGGCAGATTCTAAAGAAGATAAGCCTGGGTTATCAGCAATATTATGGGGTTACAATCAGTGAAGGTGCAATTCAGAAGGCAATTGACCTTTCTGTCATATATCTTCCGGATCAGCGGCTTCCCGACAAGGCTATCGATGTTCTTGAAAGCGCATGCTCTTCAAAGCTCTTCCCCTCAAGGTTTTTTTCCGGTTCAGCCGGCGCTCCGGTAAGCAGGGAGATTGATGATGAGGATATAATTAAAATTATAGCCCGCAAAAGCGGTATCCCGGTTGAAAACCTCAAAGTTAACAGGTCAGATAAAATAATCCATATTGATAAATTTCTGAGCGACAGGATTATTGGTCAGAATGAAGCTGTGAAGGCAATCTCTGAGACCATAAAAATATCGAAAGCGGGGTTTAAGGATATAAATAAGCCTGTAGCTGTTTTTCTCTTCTGTGGTCCGACCGGAGTAGGTAAAACCGAAACTGCAAAACTTCTTGCCGAATTCCTTTCAGGCGACCAGAAGAAGCTTGTCAGGTTCGATATGTCGGAGTATATGGAAAAGCACGAAATAAGCAAGCTGATAGGAGCGCCTCCCGGTTATGTCGGGTATGAGGAGGAGGGTCAACTTATCCGAAAGATGCGCTCGAATCCAGGAGCTGTCGTTCTTTTCGATGAAATTGAAAAGGCCCATCCCGATATCAATAATATCTTTTTGCAGATATTTGATGAAGGCATTGTTACGGGATCTAATGGTAAAAGCGCATTTTTTAATCAATCAGTAATCATCCTTACAAGTAACCTTGGGGCAAACATTAAAGCGGAAACCCGAAAAACTCCCCTGGGATTTAAACCTGATGAAAGGTCTGGCATTCAACCAGACCCACCAGGTGAAGCAATGATCCTTGCTTCAGTAAGGAAACATTTTTCTCCGGAATTAATCAGCAGGATCCAGCAGATTATCATTTTCAAACCGCTGGATATGCCGGCTGTTGACAAGATCATCGATCAGCACATTGATAAAATCAACAATAATTTAAAAGATAGGAATATCAGGATAATATTATCTGATAGCACCAGGATCCACATTGCCGGACTGGCACGCGCATCTGAATACGGGGCAAGGAATATCTCTCATACAATTGACTCACTGATTCTGACCAGGTTGAGCAAAATGATTCTGGAGGAAAATATCAGCGACAGGACCATTCAGGTCGATTTTGACAAGAACAGGCTTGAAATCAGCGGATAGCCTGCTCCCGGGGAATGGTTAATAGTGAAGCTGATAAAAGCAAAGAATCCTGAGGAAGTAAATAAAATAGGAATGGCTATAAAAATAATTAATTCAATTGAGCCTGGAGAAGCGAATAAAGTTGAGAATTGAGGATGCAAAAATTGACATTTCGTAAAAGTTACCAAGTAATTCTCAGGTTAAAAACTTAATTAATATTAGCTGTAAAGAAAAAAGGCAATACAAATTGTCTCGCTGCTTTTCTTTTGTGCTAAAAGTAAATTGTAAAGAATTGTCTCTGGTTATTATGTACTCATTATAATCATCGCACAAGTGCACGTAAATTAAGAACTAATATTATAAGCTCATTTTAATAAAATTAAAAGGCACACCTAAGTTCAAAGAAAAAATTGTTCCTTTTTCAAGCATATCTTCATCTTCATCTTTAAAGTACCAGTTAATTATGAATCTTTCAATATTATTCCGGAGACGGATATTTATAATTTTATGAATTATATAAAATAAGTATTTAGAGGAAGTACTATTAATATATTCAAGACAAATTTCAATACGGGTAATTTCAGCAGGATTACAAAAATATTCATTTATCCATTCCTCTATCGGGTTAAAGAATTCCTCGGCATTTTCAGGAATCAGCCGNNAAATATGAATTCATCTGTTAAGAATTATTAAAATTCTTACGTACGTTATAAATGATTTTATTATTCTCCAAGCCCCAAAATCCCTCAAATTGACCGTTTATGGGAACCTGGGATATATAAACTAAATAGCTTAAATCATTTAAATGTTGCAGATTTGTTTCAGTAGCAACAAACAAAAAAGCCTCGTTAGATAGTTTATCAAGGCTTTATTTGTTTGAAAAAGTACCCGGAGCCGGGATCCCCGCCTGACCGATGTCAGTCGGGCAGGGAACCGGCTGAATTTGTACCCGGAGGGGGAATTGAACCCCCACAGCATTGCTGCCACTGGTGTTTGAGACAAGCGCGTCTACCAATTCCGCCATCCGGGCATGAATGGTCTTTAGTCATGCGGTCTTGCAGTCATGCAGTCATGCGGTCTTGCAATTCATATAATAAAAGAACCGGACTGCGAAAATAGGAATTTT
>PMIG01000263.1 GCA_003157055.1 Bacteroidales bacterium
GTTCAGGATTGGTTTTACTGGGAGCCTAATGTTATAGGATCTCATGTGATGTGGCCTGAAAGGTACCCCAACCCTAAAGCAATGGTGGATGAGCTGCATAAAGCAAATATACATGCCATGATTTCGATCTGGCCTGTCTTCTCGAAAGGAACAAATACTTTCGACCAGATGGCACATTCCGGCGGAATGACGGATATTCTCTGGGATAACGCGATGACACATATCCTCGATAGCTATTATGATGCCCACAGTCCGCAGGCCCGGCAGCTTTACTGGAAGCAGGCTTACGACAGCCTGGTAGGACGTTATGGATGGGATGCCTGGTGGGTCGATCAGTGCGAACCCGATAACGGAGGCAATCTTGATGCGAGAAGGAAAAGCAACTTCGCAATCGGAAGAGGTATCGATTATTTTAATACATATTCCCTGATGCATTCAACCGGTTTGTACGATAACTGGAGAAAGGATATCCCCGAAAAAAGAGCCTTCTTCCTCATCCGTCAGTCTTTTGCCGGTGAACAAAGGAATGCCGCAACCTTATGGTCGTCAGATATTACCTGTACATGGAATGCTTTCAGGAACCAGGTACCTCAGGGAATTAATGCCTGTGCATCGGGTATTCCTTACTGGACTTCTGATATCGGAGGGTATCATTTTCACTGGATGCCGCCTGACTGGTCAACTCCGTCTAACCGCGAGCTGTTTACCCGATGGTTCCAGTTCGGCGCTTTCAGCCCTATTTTCAGGATACATGGGAAAGGTGAGAGGGCACTCTTCTCCGACAACTGGGATGCTAAAACAAAATCAATCCTCCTGAATTACGATAACCTGCGTTACAGGCTTATACCATATATTTATTCTCTTTCGTGGAGGGTTACCAGCCAAGGCTATACCATTATGAGGTCGCTTGCATTCGATTTCAGGGAGGATGAAGACATTAAGTCAATTCCCGACCAGTATATGTTTGGCTCTGCATTCCTGGTGAATCCAGTCACCAGGCCAATGTACTCGCTTCCGGGAACAAAAGATCTGAAAGGTACACGGAAAGTCTACCTTCCCAAATCGGCAGGATGGTATGACTTCTGGACAGGCAAGCTGATTCCGGGCGGACAGACAATCGATGCAGCAGCCCCAATTGAAACCATTCCGCTATATGTAAAAGCCGGTTCCATAGTGCCCATGGGTCCATATCTTCAATATGCAACAGAAAAAGCTTCCGACCCGCTTGAGATACGTATATATCCGGGCGCCAATGCAGAGTTTGTATTATATGAGGACGAAAATGATACTTACAATTACGAACAGGGCAAATATTCCACAATTATTATGAGCTGGAATGAAACGGAGAATACCTTAACGATCGGCAGCCGCCAGGGCAACTTCCCGGGAATGCTGAAGGACCGGACCTTACGGATAGTCTGGGTTAGCAGTAATAACGGAACCGGGATTGAACCGGCCAAACAGGCATTGACTGTTCAATATTCAGGGAAGGAACTTAAAATTAATTCAAATTTAAAGCATATAAACAAGTAGCTGATTTTACGATACCGTTATTCCATATTATTAATTTTAATATTTTATTAAAATAATAAATCTTTATGAAAAGAATTGTAGTTGCAGGCGCCGGTGGTTTTATAGCCGGACATCTGGTAAAAGAGCTGATTAAAAAAGGCCATGCAGTAAGGGCAGTCGATATTAAACCATTAAATGAATGGTACCAGGTATCCGAAGAAGCAGATAATTATGTTCTTGATCTTCGTCTCAGGGAGAATTGCCATAAGGCTGTTAATGGATGCAATGAAGTACTCAATTTTGCTGCTGACATGGGCGGTATGGGCTTTATAGAAAACAATAAAGCCGCCTGCATGATAACCGTCCTTATAAATACTCATCTGCTGATCGCTGCCCGTGAATGTGGAATTGACAGGTATTTTTATGCATCATCCGCTTGTGTGTACAATGGCGATAAACAGACTGATCCTGATAATCCGGGATTAAAGGAATCTGATGCCTACCCTGCTATGGCTGAGGATGGATATGGCTGGGAAAAGCTTTTCAGCGAACGTATGTGCCGCCATTTTTCAGAGGATTTTGGACTGACGACCAGGGTTGCCAGGTTCCATAATGTATATGGGCCATTCGGTACGTTTGATGGTGGCCGCGAAAAAGCTCCTGCGGCAATCTGTAGGAAAGTAATCGAAGCCGGCATAACCGGTAGGAAAGATATCGTTATATGGGGTGATGGTTTCCAGACCAGGAGCTTTATGTACATCGATGATTGTATAAAAGGTATTCAGGATATCATGTACAGTAATATCAACGTGCCGATAAACCTCGGAAGCACTGAAATGGTTTCCATAAACGAGCTTGTTGACATCGTGGAGGATATTGCAGGATTGAAGCTCCAGCGGAAATATGACCCTGATGCCCCGAAGGGGGTCAGGGGACGGAACAGCGATAATACCCTGATCAAAAAATACCTTAACTGGGAACCATCCATTCCGCTTAGGGATGGAATGAAGAAAACATATGACTGGATACAAGAACAGATTATATCTGAGAAGGGTAAGAAGAAGATTGAAAGATTCAACAAATGACCTGTTTTGGCTGTGAAAAATAAAAAAGTTCTCATAAGCGGTTGTTTCGACCTTCTTCATGGTGGCCATATTGCATTTTTTAAAACCGCTGCTGTATATGGAAAAGTATATGTAAGCATTGGGAGGGATGAAAATCTTTTTTCTTTGAAAGGGAAAAAACCATATTTTTCTGAGGATGAACGACTTTATATAGTTAAGTCAGTTAGATATGTCGAAGATGCATTCCTGGCCTCCGGTTCCGGCATGCTCGATTTTGAACCGGATTTAAG
Organism: Bacteroidales bacterium; assembly: GCA_003157055.1. GTDB lineage: Bacteria > Bacteroidota > Bacteroidia > Bacteroidales > VadinHA17 > LD21. Next base: position 2,867 of record PMIG01000263.1, read on the forward strand.
GAGGATTAAACCTGACTTCTTCATAGTAAATCAGGATGGGCATACTCCTGAAAAGGAAAAGCTTTGTAAAGAGCTGGGTATTGAATACATATTGTTGGATCGTACTCCGGAACCGGGGTTGCCGGCACGCTCAAGCTCAGGAACCAAGCGTTATATGCGATTTCCATACCGGCTTTGTATTGCCGGCGGCTGGATCGATCAGCCTTGGGTATCTGAAATACATTCGGGTTCGGTAGTGGTTGCTCAGATCTGGCCTACCATGGATTTTAACGACCGCTCGGGTCTTGCAACTAGCTCGCGAAGCGTGGGAATAAAGCTTTGGGGAGACAGGTATCCTGACGGCGATCATGAACAGAATGCCAGGATGCTCTTTGGAGCCGAGAATCCTCCCGGTAAGGAATATATTTCCGGTTCTCAGGATCATATAGGATTGCTTTACCCCGGGATCAGCCGGCTGGATTACAATGGAAAGTACTGGCCTGCGAGAATAGAATCGATCGTTGTTGAGGAGACTTGTGACTGGCTGTCCGATGTTATCCATCTGGTTCCTCTTGAGCCACGACCTCAGGGGTACGACCCTTTGAAAATAATGAACCTTGAAAAGACTGTTGTAAAGGAGCTTGGAGAGGCAGGGGAGAGATGCTGGGAGGCAGTTATAAAAAAAGACATTGCCATGCTTGGCAAATCAATGACTGATACTTTGCTGTCATGGAAAAAGATGCTTCCCCTGACGGTCCCGGATTGGGTAATGAAAGAGCTCGAAACAAACTACCTTCCTTATTACCCGGGAGCCATAACATCAGGAAGCGGAGGCGGCTACATGATGGTAGCATCAGAAAAAGCTGTCCCGGGAGCTATTAATATAAAGGTGAGGTGTTAAAGACAAAAGATAAAAGATAAAAGATAAAAGGGGAAAGGCACTAGGCACTAGGCAATAGTAAAAAGGTAAAAGGCAATAGTGAAGAAAGAATAAAGATCCCCTCCCTGGAGGGAGTGGGGTGGGTTTATACGAGTAAAAAAGAAAAAAGATAAAAGTCACAAGACAAAAGTTAAAGGATTATGAAAACATCATTAAAAAGCAAGACCGGTTTTTTGGCGCTGCTCTGTTTTTTAACATTTGTTACAATTTCAGCGCAGCAAGGGAAGCTTCCGATTGCTGAAGGTCCTTACAAGCCGACGGACGAATCTTTGATGCAGTATAAGTATCCTGATTGGTTCCGCGATGCCAAGTTTGGAATATGGGCACACTGGGGACCGCAGGCAGTTCCCCGTCAGGGCGACTGGTATGCAAGGAGAATGTATCAGGAGAAAGATCCGGCTTACAAGTATCATATTGAACATTATGGACATCCATCGGTATTCGGTTATAAGGATATAATCCCCTTATGGAAGGCCGAAAAATGGGATCCCGATAAGCTGATGGCATTATATAAAAAGACCGGGGCAAAATATTTTGTCAGCATGGGCACTCATCACGACAATTTCTTCCTGTGGAATTCAAAGATCCACAAGTGGAATGCAGTTAACATGGGGCCCAAAAAGGACGTGGTAGGCACATGGCAGGAAGCTGCCAAAAAACAGGGGCTTAAATTTGGAGTCTCTGAGCACCTGGGGGCTAGCTATACCTGGTTCCAGGCTTCACATGGCTCCGACAAGGAGGGGCCAAAGGCCGGAGTGCCTTATGATGGAGCTGATCCTCAGTTCAGCGATCTTTATCACGATGGCACCACTCCTGACGATAAAGGATGGTTAACCAATAACCTAATATTCCAGATAGAGTGGTTCCGCAGTATCAGGGAACTGATAGATAATTATCATCCCGATCTCCTTTACTCTGACTGCTCAATGCCTTTCGAGAATGTGGGACGAAGCCTGATAGCCCATTATTATAATCAGGATATTGCAAGGAATAACGGGAATATTGAGGTGGTTTATACCTGCAAACAGGCATCCGGAGGAAAATGGGTACAGGATGTCGAGCGTGGAGTGCTGGATTCTCTTAGCAACTATCCCTGGCAGACGGATACTTCAATAGGGGACTGGTATTACCGGACCGGGCAGAAGTATAAAACCTCCAACGAGGTTATTCAGATGCTCGTTGATATTGTAAGTAAAAATGGCAACTTGCTTCTGAATGTAGTGCAGACTCCCGAAGGCGACCTTGAACCGGATATGCTTCATATACTTGATGAGATAGGCATATGGACTGCTGCCAACGGGGAAGGAATATACGGAACCAGGCCATGGAAGATCTTTGGAGAAGAACCTGAGGGTCTGCAACAGGTTAAGCGGGGACAATTTGATGAGAATTATAAATTAAGCTTTAAAGATATCAGGTTCACAACAAAGGATGGTAACCTCTATGCTTTCTGCCTTGGCATACCGACTGAGGACATTATCATAAAATCACTGGGAAAAAATTCCTCATTTGTAGAGAATCAGGTGTCTTCCGTTAAAATGATGGGAGTCGATGTCAAAGTAAAATGGTCCCAGGAAAATGACAGGCTGGTAATTAAAAAACCTTCCAGGATACCTTCATGGCAGGTATTGGGATTTAAAATAGAATTCAAAAAATAGCTTAACAGATCCGACATGGGAAATCCGAACAATTCTCGCCGCTCATTTTTGAAGAAAGCTGCACTGGGAAGCCTTGCAGCGATAAGTATTCCCGAGATTCTGGCCGCTTCATCTCCAAAGTACAGGCTGAAACATATTTCTTTGTTAAAAGGGCAGACCATTCTGTTCCAGGGTGATTCAATCACCGATTGGGGAAGAGCCAAGGATGACCCCGGATTTAATACCTCCCACAGCCTGGGGTCAGGATATCCCATGCTGACTGCAGCAGCAATCCTTGAGAAGCATGCTGACCTTGATCTCAAGATATACAATAAGGGTATATCAGGGAATAAGGTTTACCAGCTTGTCGATAGATGGGAGACTGACTGCTTTGCGATTAAGCCCGATATATTAAGCATTCTCATTGGAGTTAACGATATATGGCATAAGCTTAATGGCACTTATAACGGCACAGTTGAAATTTACAGAAAGGATTATATCGCCCTGCTTGAGATGACAAAGAAAGTTCTTCCTGATGTGAAGCTGATAATTGGTGAGCCTTTCGGTGTGCGCGGGATAAAAGCTGTCAATGATAACTGGTACCCTGAATTCTATGAATATCAAAAAGCTGCACATGATGTTGCCTCTCAGTTCGGAGCTGCATTCATCCCATACCAGGCAATTTTTGACGAGGCCCAAAAACATGCTCCGGGCGTTTACTGGACTGCTGACGGTGTTCATCCTACGCTCGCAGGTGCACAGCTGATGACTCAGGCATGGCTGGCTGCTGTAATATAACCGGGATATTTTGTAAGTTTAACAGGTTGTTACTTCACGTAATTTACTTTAAAATATTTGCAGACTATGGAACCAAATCATGACGGAGTAAGAAAAACCGGTTTCTATATTGCAGGTTTTATGGTCCTGCTTATTACCGTTTCGGCAGTAAAACCGATTCATTCTGGCGTTTTTGACTGGAGTAAGTTTAAAAGCATCAGGACCCATACCGGCTCTGAAATAAATATTCTGAAAGGACCAACCAGGTCTCTTGAAATGTTCGATATCAAAGCTATATCGCTGCATTCAGGTAAGGCTACACATACATACCTCGTTGGAAAAGAGAGCGACGAGTTGCTGATTATTAAAGAAGGATCCGCAGAAATAACAATAAATTCCAAATCAAAGCTGCTTTCAGCAGGCAGCATAGCAGTAGTCTCACAGGGCGACAGGGTACAGATAAAAAATACTTTGCCGGGGAACCTGGTATACTATTCATTCATTTTCAAACCAAAGCAGCAAAAGACTCATCGGGAGGCATTAAAGAAAGTATCTCCATTCATCTCCTTATGGGACACTGTTACTTTCAAACCATCAGACAACGGGGGACGAAGGAATATTATCCAGCAGGCTACCTCCACCCTTAAGCAACTTGAAATTCATGCCACAACACTTAAGGAAGGATTGCCAAGCCATGCTGCACATTCTCATCCTGACGAAGAGATAATACTTGTCCGTTTTGGAACTGTCGATCAGACTATCGGCGGAACACATTATCGACTTGGTCCGGGCTCACTTGTTTTTGCTACTAACGATGACCTTCATGGGATAACCAATACAGGGGAGGGGCAATGTGAATACTATGCAATAAGATGGCTTACTTATTAAAAGCCTGCAATATGAATAATTCAGTGATCACAAGACGCAAATTTATTGGTACGACTGCAGCCGCTGCTGCACTTGCTGTCGTCCCTTTTAATTATTCTCTGGCAGCCGGGTCTAAAAGAAAAAAGCCAAACTCAAAAGTCGGCGGGGTTCAGCTGGGATGCACCACATACAGCTACAGGAATATGCCTCATAAGGTTGATGACGTTATCCAGTATCTGCTGCTTGCAGGCATTAACTCAATTGAGCTGAGAAGTGTGGCCGAGGAAGATCTTGGCCTTCCACAGGTGCCCCAAAGACCAATGGGCCAGATGAGCGATCAGGAAAAGGCTGATTTTGCAAAAGCTGCAGATGAGATCAAGGAAAAACAGCGCCAGTGGAGACTGTCATTGCCAATGTCAAGGTATGCCGATATGAGGAAGAAGTTCAATAAGGGCGGGATAGATGTCCATATCACCAAATTTGCACCTTCATCTTGGTCCAATGCAGAAATAGATTATGCTTATGATGCCGCCAATGTACTGGGGTCGATTGGAATTACTGATGAGTACAGTGACGCTGCTGAGAAGCGTCTGGGTAAATTCGCTGAAAAACATCATAGTCTGGCAATGTACCATCTGCACGCACAGGCAGCAGAACCAGGGTTTTCATTCGATAATGTCATTAAAGATTCCCCCGCGAATATGATCAACCTTGATGCCGGCCATTATTTCGGAGCAACAGGAAAACATACCAATGATGTTATCATTAAATATCATGACAGGATGCGGAGCATTCATATAAAAGATAAAACAGGACCGACTAGCAATCCTGCCGGTTTCAATATGCCTTTCGGTAAAGGAGAGACCCCCATAAAAGATATCCTGTTGCTTCTGAAGAAGGAAAAGTGGCCTATAGAAGTCGATGTGGAGCTTGAATATGACGTTCCTGCCGACTCTGATCCGGCAAAAGAGGTCGTCAAATGCATCGAATACTTGAGAAATATCCTTGAGTAGGAGAGCAGCCGTACTTCTTTAAATCCTCTATTTAAGGGAAGCTTTTGAAAAGACATCAGGGGAAATCGTTTCATCAAGTTTGATCGATGAAATGATGAATTGTGTTCCGTCGCCGCTCCTGAGCATATCCTTGAATATCATCTTCATGGGAAACCACCGGCCTTGTATCTTCTGAACATCGGTCAGGCTGGTCCGCTTCAAAAGCTTCCCGCTTTTACCATACAGCTCCTCCTTCAGAGGGATATTCCTTTCCTGGTCGACCCATATCTTGCGCACTTCATAAGCTTCTCCCTCCTTCAGAGCATTTAGCTGAACGATCCAGCATTCTCGGTTATCTGCTGTATCCTGGGCTGTGACGGAAGCATTGTAATGGTTTGCAAGTGCCGGATCTTCCATCATGTCTTCGTATGAGAGGTCCGATCCCATCACCGACTGTCTCAGCATTTGACCTGTAATCTGGATGATCCTGTCGGTTGAAGGAGAGAATATCCATAGCTTGTCTTCCATCTTCAGCATTTTGGTTCCCTTTTCCCTGGCAGGACTGGTATATTCGGTATAAGCTTTCTTCTCGCCCTCGGCCCACGAATTGAATTCAATGGTTCTGCTTTCCCTTGCACCGCTTATTACCATTTTTGCTGTCAGTATACGGGTTTTGGCATTGAGATTCTTATCAATAAGATTCAATATATCCTTACCTGATGGTTGTGATGAAGCCTGGATAGCAATAGAGCTCAGTATGATGAAGA